>JAYTWO010000456.1:0-21617 GCA_043743415.1 Planctomycetota bacterium | reverse complement strand
AGCTTCGCCAACCGCTCGCGCACCGGCAGCCGCCCGAGCTTCCGCTGCCGCTCCTGGCCAGTGGGTCCGCCTCCGAGCCGGAGAACGTCCTCCTGTTCGTGGAGTGCCACGGCGAGGTGATGCAGGGTGACCACGGGGACTCCTGGAGCGGGTGGGGCGATCGGGATTTGCACAGCAGGATTATACTCGGTGGGAGGATGTCCCTGCGAAGAGCAGTCTGTGTGACATCTCCGCGATCTGTGTGCGACACAGCGCTCACTGACACAGTCGTCTGCCGTGGAGCGAACGTCAATTGTGACCGAACCCAACTGTTCCACAGAGGTTTCGAATTTCGAATTTCGAGCTTCGGACTTCGGATTTCGTATGCGTCCTCTGGAGCGGGGGGCGTACAATGGCCACCAGAGGCGGATCGCTAAGAACGTGAGACTGGCTCTCGTTTCTGGCTGGGAAGAAGGTCGATCCCTGTCCCGCCTCTGTTCAAGGGAGGGTATCATGTTTGCACGACGTATTGGTTGGCTGTCGCTGGTCACGGGGGGCGTCCTCGCGGTGGGTCTGTCGCTCTCGTCTGTGGCGTGGGCCCAGAAGGGGGGACCGCCTGCCACGCAGGCAAAAAACATCCCCGGGATTGACATTAAGATCTATCCGAAGCTGCATAATAAGGGGGATATGGGGATCACCGCGACGACGGACAAGAACGGGGAGTTCGTCTTCGCCGATCTGGAACCGGGGATCTACACAGTTGACAGTCTCAGCGGGTTCCCGGTCGGGAAGCTGATGCACTACTCAGTCACCATCGAAACCGGCTGGTCAGTTGCCGTGGACCCGGCTGTCGGTGATGTCGGCGGCGGCCCGGACAAACAGCGGAAATCCAAGAACTACAATAGCATCAAGTCGAACACATCGAGTCTTCCCGCTGGTCCCCCAGTCGACAATGTGGACCCCACCGGCCCTGGTAATCCCCTCAAAGGGTTCCCTGTCTCCTTGGGCAACAATCCTGGGAAAGACAAAACCCAAGCTGATTTCAGCACGACGAAATCGAACATCAAGAACTTCAAAGTTCATGTCGTTGATAACGGTGGCGTTGGCCAGTTGCCGGAACCGGTCGAGATGGAGATTCATGCGGTCGGCTCGCAGATCATGATCAGTGGACCAGAAACAGGTGTTGTGGGATCTCGGGGGGCAAATCCGGGTGAAGGGGGATACGCGATCAAGGAACAAGGAATCAAGCGGGTCGCGCCGGTCATAGTGGCTGCCACGATGTTCCTGCGTGGCCATGTCTCCGCCTCCCAGGCGACCACCGAGCCCGACGACCCCGCCACGAGTGTGGGCACGCCAGTGGGCGATGTCCCCGTCCCCGTCAAACAGCGGAAGAGAGGGTTCAAGCTGCCACTGCAAGAGTAGTCACGATCCGATCGTCCGACCACGTTCCAAGACATTGGCGGCCCACAGCGACCGCCAGTGGCACCCAGTGAATGTACCCGCATGTCGGGTGTGGGGAGTCATCCGAAAGCACAAGGTGAAATCATGGTTGTCAGCAAAGAAACACAGAAAGACAACAACAACAACCCGATCCCAGCCGCCGAGACTCGGCGAGACGGCTTGGCGGCTGAGCCGGATCACGTCAGCTTGTGGCCCGAGGTCTACAGCGAGTACCAGCGGCTCGCGCAGTACCATCAGGCCAAGCCAGCCAAGTTTTCACATCAGCAGCAGCGTCCCGGGGTGGGGGGCAGGCCCCTGAATCTGCACAGACCGGGGCGGGGGCGGCGGTAAGCATTCGAGACATCCACAGAAGTGGCGAGCCGGGTTCGTACTGTATCGGTCTCGTCACCGCACATCGGAAGTGAATGGAGTCACCAGAACTCACGAGGTGAGATCATGGTCGCCAGAACTGAACCCCAAACAGACAGCCCAGAACCGATCCCCACGCTCGGGATGCCACGCAGTGGTCTGATGACCGATACGGGCCTCGAACCCGTGTGGCCCGCAAGCCCCCTGCCCCGCCCATGGCTCGCACAGTATCCCCCCGGTGTGCCTGCTCAATTGTCCTATCCGCAACAGCGTCTCGGCTGGCTGTTGCAACAAGCGGCGGAGAGTTTTCCGAACCGCATCGCTTGTCACTATTACCACGAGCAGCTGACCTATGCGGAACTGCTGTCGCGGGCCGAACGGCTCGCAGCCGTGTTCGTGCGTGAGGGACTGCGGCCGGGCGACCGCGTGGGGGTGCTGTTGCCGAATTTGCCCGAGACGTTGATCTCCCTGTTCGCAACCTGGATGGCGGGTGGGGTGGTGGTGTCGCTCAGTCCGCTGATGGTCGCGGAAGAGATCGCAGGTTTGATGAAGGCCACGGGGTGCCGGTTCGTCGTCACTCTGGATGTTCTGACCCCGCTCATCTGTGGTGGGGAGCATGTGCCGGAACTGGTGATCGTGTCGAGCTTGGTGGGACGCCTGACCCGGCTGGAACAACTCGGGTATGCCTGGGTGCGGTTCCAGAAGATCGGCTTTCATGCACTCTGTCCACAGACCCGCGTGCTGCGGTTCAATGACGCCATTCAGAGCGTCGGTCGAGGACTGACCATCGACGTGGGGAGCGTTCACGATCCGGCGTTCATCCTTCCAACAGGTGGCACGACCGGAAAACCCAAGTCCGTTACGCTCTCGCATCGCAACCTGATGGCCCAGGCGTGGCAGCTCTCGCACTGGTCGCGCGGGCATCACGGCGAGGAAACGATCCTCGCCCTCTTGCCCTTCTTCCACAGTTATGGCTTGTCCACGAACGTGATGATGGGGTTGGCCTTGGGGGCGACGCTGGTGCTGCATCACCGATTCCGGCCGGACTCAGCGGTGCGGCTGATCGCGCAGCATCGACCGACGATCTTTCTCGCGGTGCCAGCGATGTTGGCTTCACTCAATAACACCGTTCTCAAAGACAAGTCCCATGACCTGAGATCGTTGCGGGCGATCATCTCGGGAGGAGCGGCACTGCCCGCGTCTGTCGCGGAGCGATTCAAGGAGTTCAGTGGGGCCGACATCGTGGAAGGCTACGGGCTCTCCGAAGCCAGCCCCGTGACTCACGTCGGTCCCTTGGGCGGCACCGCGATTCCGGGGACGATCGGCCTGCCCATTCCCGACACCGATGCCCGCATCGTGGATGCCGTGGGCGGGACGGCGGATCTGCCAGCGGGGACCGTGGGCGAACTCCTCGTGCGCGGACCGCAGCTCATGCTCGGCTACTGGAACAATCCCGAGGCGACAGCTGCGGTCATCCGCGATGGCTGGCTGCACACGGGCGACTTGGCCACTTGCGATGAACAGGGCTTCTTCAAGATCGTGGATCGGTTGAAGGACTTGATCATCACGTCGGGGTTCAATGTCTATCCGGGAGATGTCGAAGAGGAGCTGCGGAAGTATCCCGGCGTAAAGGACATCGCGATCGTCGGTGTGCCGGACGAAGTGCGGGGCGAGGTCGTCAAGGCGATTCTGGTCATGGAGGCTTCCAAACCATTCCGTCAAACCGACTTCGACGCCTTCGCCCAACAGCATCTCGCCGCTCATAAGCGACCGAAGATCGTCGAGGTCCGTCAGACTGACCTGCCGCGTAACTTCTTGGGCAAGCTCCTGCGAAGAGAGTTGCGGCAGGCTGAGGGCGTGTAGTGTCGCCTTGTGCTCCGCGAAAGGACGTTCTTTCGCGGAGCGAAAGACGACAATCACCCGAGGGTCATCCCATGAGCCTCACACACACGAAAGACCGATTCCCGCCGCTGGCGATTGTCGCTGGTGTTCGGACTCCGTTCGCCAAAGTATTTACGGCGCTCGCGGAAGTCCCAGCGGTTGAACTGGGGCGGGTCGTCGTCGAGGCCGCGCTCAAAAGCTGCGGACTCACCCCCAGCGATGTCGGTGAAGTGGTGTTCGGCAACGTCGCTGGACCCGCCGATGCCGCGAACATCGCGCGAGTGATCGCCCTCCGCGCGGGGGTTCCCTTTGACCGTCCGGCCCATACCGTGAGTCGCAATTGTGCTTCGGGTATGGAGTCGGTGGTTCAGGCCGCGCACATCCTCCACGAAGGGCGAGCCGAGGTCGTCGTGGCGGGCGGGACCGAGTCGATGTCGCAGGTCCCGCTCCTCTGTAGTCGGGAGTTGCAGCACTGGATGCTGGAGTACCGGCAAGCCGGTTTTGTTCGGCGAGTGAAGCTGCTGACTCGATTGCGACCCCGCCACTTCCGACCGGTGGTGGCCCTGGAACTGGGCCTCACCGATCCGGTGTGTGAACTCAGCATGGGGCAGACGGCGGAAGTGCTGGTCCGCGATTTCCACATCACCCGCGAGGCTCAAGACGCCTTCGCCCTGCGGAGTCATCAACGGGCGACCGCCGCCTGGGACTCCGGGTTCTTCAAGGATGAGGTCGCTCCGGTGACGGGGGCCACCGGAACACTCGAACGCGATGTCGGACCTCGGGCCAAGCAGTCGATCGAGGCACTCGCCAAGCTGCACCCGCTGTTCGATCGCTACGCGGGATCGGTCACCGCCGGGAACAGTTGTCCCCTCACGGATGGAGCAGCCGCTCTGGTGCTGATGTCGGCTGATCGAGCGAAAGCCCAGGGGTTGCAACCCCTCGGCTATCTGCGAGGGTATGCCATCGCGGGTTGCGATCCGCAGCGAATGGGACTGGGACCGGTGTTTGCGATTCACAAGCTACTGCAATCGAGTGTGCTGTCGTTGAGCCATTTTGATCTGATCGAGATCAACGAAGCGTTTGCTGGTCAGGTTCTGGCCTGCCTGCAAGCGATGTCGTCTCTCGACTTCGCGACCCAACATCTGGGGCGTCCGGTGCCGATCGGTGAGATCGATCCCGGGCGACTGAACATTCACGGGGGAGCCATCGCGCTGGGGCACCCGGTCGGGGCCAGCGGGACACGCCTCATCCTGACGTTGCTCCGATCGTTGCAGCAGACGGGTCGGCAGCGCGGGCTGGCCGCGCTGTGCGTCGGTGGCGGACAGGGAGTGGCTGTCTGGGTGGAACGTACATTGGAGTGAACATCATGAACCATTTTGAACAACTGCATGTGGAACGGGACGCCCGCCATGTCGTGACGGTGACGTTCGATGCCGCCCACCGGCCCGTCAATGTGTTTGACGAGTCGCTGTTGCGAGAACTCGGTCAGGTCGTGGACGAACTCGAAGCGGACGGTGCCACTCGTCTGGTGGTGTTCCGCAGCGCCAAGCCTTCGGGGTTCCTGGCCGGGGCGGATGTCCATCTCATTCAGGAGATCGCCTCGACAGAGGATGTGGACCGCCTCTGTCAGTGGGGGCATACGCTGTTCGCGAGAATCGAGGCGCTGGCCATGCCGACCCTCGCAGTGATTCACGGGGCCTGCCTGGGAGGCGGTCTGGAGTTCGCGCTGGCCTGCACCTACCGCGTCACACGCGACGACGCCTCCACGCGGCTTGGCCTGCCGGAAACGCAACTCGGACTGCTGCCCGGATGGGGGGGGACGCAGCGGCTGCCCGCTGTGGTGGGAGTGACGGCTGCCGCTCGCATGATACTCGAAGGCACGCGCCTCACCGCCCGGCAAGCGGAGCAGGTGGGGCTGGTCAACGCCGCCTGGGCTCCAGCCGCATTCGAGGACTCGGTGTCGCAGTTCATCGCCGACCGGCTGGAGGGGCATGTACTCAAACCGCACCCGCGAAGTTGGCTGGTCCGACTGCGCGACAACACGTCACTCGGACGGCGGCTCGTGTTGTGGTGGACACATCGGCAGGTGGCGGGAAAGGCCCAGCACTATCCGGCCCTCCCGGCGGCACTGCGGGCCATTGAAACGGGAGTCAGGCAGGGGCGCGAGGCCGGATTGGCGAAGGAGCGCGAGGAATTCGCACGCGTCCTGTTCACCCCCGCCTGCCGCAATCTGCTGGATCTGTTCGGCCAAGGTGAACGAGCCCGCAATCGCACCACCTGGGTTCCGGACCACGTCGAGCACAACCCTCCCATCAAGTCGATCGCGGTCCTCGGGGCGGGGACGATGGGGGCCGGAATTGCTCAACTCGCCGCCACCCAAGGCTATGCCGTCACCTTGATGGACATCGACGCTGCGACCGTGCAACAGGGGCTACAGAAGATCGAGCAGCTCACGCAGCAAGCGGTCAAGAAGGGGGCCTTGGGAGCGTCCGAGGCCGAGCGAGCGTTGGCCTCGATCCAGACCGCCACGCGGATCGATGCTCTGCCGCAGGTCGATCTCGTGATCGAGGCGGTCGTCGAACGCATCGGAGTCAAGCGGCAGGTGTTTCACGATCTTGATGCCCAACTGCCGATGAATGTCCTCTTCGCGTCGAACACGTCGGCGCTGCCCATCCATGAGATGGCGGCGGAGACGCATCGCGAAGACCGTGTGGCCGGGCTGCACTTCTTCAACCCGGTCCACAAGATGCCGCTGGTCGAGATCGTGCGGACAGCTCACACGTCGGACGACACGATCGCCGCACTGGTGCAGGTGGTCCGTCGGCTCGGGAAGACGCCGCTGGTGGTGGCCGAGGGGCCTGGGTTCCTCGTCAACCGCATTCTGTTTCCGTATCTCGACGAAGCGGTGCGGATGGTGTGCGAGGGACTCCCCGCCGATCAGATCGACCGCGAGGCGAAGCGCTTCGGCCTGCCCATGGGGCCGCTGGAATTGCTGGACACGGTCGGTCTCGATGTCGCTGTCGATGTGGCCCGCACGCTGTCCCACCTCAGTCACGAAGCCAGCCCCACGCTGCAGCGACTTTTCGAGATGGTGGCGGCGGATGACAAGGGGCAGAAGACCGGGCGCGGCTTCTACACCTACCCCCAAGGCCGCCGTGGGGAACCCGCCGCACGAGGGATCACCACCAGTACCGACGACGCAACGATGCCGCCGACGCGGGTCTTCGCCGGTGAGTCCCTCAGCGGCATTCAGCAGCGGCTGGTGTTCACGTTGATCCATGCCGCTGTCGACTGCCTGCATGAGGGGGTCGTCAGCGAGCCGTGGATGGTCGATCTGGGAATGGTCCTGGGGACCGGGTTCCCCCCGTTCCGAGGTGGCCCACTCAAGCTGCGAGATTCATGGGGGCATGACGCCGTGCATGACACCTTGGAGCAACTCAGTCAACAGTGTGGAGTTCGATTCGCGCCTACGGAGATCGACATTCCAGTCGGCATGCAGACGTTCAGAGACTCAGCGGTGTGAGAACTGAACTCAAGTGGCATGGGCGTCTCGCCCATGCTGTCAGTGCTGGAGGAGAACTCGGGCGGGACGCCCGAGCCACGGGAGAAATGACATGGCCACGTTACAAGAGCCCGAACCCACCACGACAGCCCGCAAGCCGCCCTCCACGTTCCTCGCGGAGGCTCTCAAGCTCGGCGGCAAGTCGTCCGACGAGGTCCGGCGGATGGGGGAGGTCGATGCGGCGGACGATCAGGTCGAAGCCCTGTTCGCCGCTCGTCACCAGACCACGCACAGCCCGATCCACCGCGCGGTGTGGGAGGCCGAAGTGCCGGTGGACCTGTTCCGCTCGGAGGCGTCGCTGGCCAAGACCTCCGACGACGCCACGCATGTGATGGACGCCTCACTGGCGGTCGTGCGGCGGCACAAACGAGCCGGGACGCTGCTCGATCAAGAACGCAAGATCAGCTCGGTCGTGACGGATGACCTTGCCGAAGCGGGCTACTGGGGCCTGTTGATCGGTCCGAACTTCGGCGGCAGCGGGGCGTCGTTCTCACAGTTCGCCGCCTTCCTCACTCGCATGGCGACCATCGACCCGACTGTGGCGGGCCTGGCCTCGGTACATGGGTGCATTGGGGCCGTGGACCCGCTGTTGACCTTTGGAAGTGACGACCAGCAACGGCGGATGCTCCCGCTGCTGGCGAGCGGGGAGCGGCTCTCCGCCTTTGCCCTGACGGAGCCGTGTGCCGGGTCCGACCTCACGGCTCTCCGCACCACAGCGGTGCGGGACGGCGATGACTATGTGCTGAACGGGGAGAAGCTGTTCATCACGAACGTGTTGCCGGGGCGGATGATTGGCGTGGTGTGCCTAATCGAGGGCGAACCTGCTGTGCTCGTGGCGGAAATGCCGCCCGAAGAGGACGAGCACTTCCAGCTCAAACGGTACGGCTTGTACGCGCTGAAGCATGCCCACAACTATGGCATCGTGTTCAAGGACTTCCGCGTGCCGGTCGAGAATCGCCTCGACCCGGGCGAAGGGGACGGCCTGACGATCGCCTACCACGGCCTCAATCGCGGACGAGTCGCGCTGTGTGCCACAGCGGCCGGAACGATGCGGTTGATGCTGGCGGACATGCTGCCGTGGGCGCGGTTCCGCCGCACGTATGGCGCTCCGATTGAGAACCGCGAACTGGTGCGTCGGCGAGTCGGCGAACTGGCCGGGTTGATCGTGGCATGTGATGCGCTGCGGGACTGGTGTGCGTCGCTGCTGGACCTCGGGTATCGCGGCGAGATGGAGTGCATCATCGCCAAGATCTTCGGCAGCGAGGCCCAGAAACATGCGGCCATCGAGCTGCACATGAAGACACACGGCGGTCGGTCGTTCCTCCACGGCCACCTCTTTGGAGACAACGTGCATGAGTTCCTGGCCCCCTGCATCTATGAGGGTGAGGGGGAGATGCTGGGGCTGGCGTTCTTCAAGTCGCTCATCAAGCAGCACGGACGGGAGTATTTCGAGCCGATCGCCAAGGCACTCCAGGCGGCAGGTATTCAGAAGCCGAACATGGCCAGCCCGTCGCACCTGTGGGCCTTGCGGGGGCCTTTGTGGGAGTACACGAAGTGGTGGCTCGGCAGCCACCTCCGCTGGCACCCGCGCCCGAAGTTCGGATCGATGGACGCCGCGTGTCGACGGCACGCCGCGTTCGCGATCGAGTTTCTCCAGCGCTCGGCCTTCGAGATCTCGGCGGTGATGCGCAAGCACCAACTCAAGCTGGCCGACCGGCAGTGCCGCATGGCCGAACTCTCCGCCCGCGTGCAGACCGCCGTGGTGATCCTCTGCACCAGCCTCTACGCCAGTCAGCATCCCCACGACCTCATCCGCCGCGCGGGCGAACTCCAGTGCCAGTCGCTCACGAACCAACTTCTGGGGCACCGCCCGAGCGATGCTTGGCTGCGGAGTGTCACTGAATTGGGGGCACGACTGTCTGAAGAGGAACTGCCGGGAACTGGCGGAATCGATATCCCGCCGATCTTGATGCCCTATCGGACATGAGCGTGCGAGGCCCGTCGGTCATGCGGCGCACGAAAAAAGCCCAGGGGTTGCAACCCCTGGGCTGAGAGCATGAGTACAAATCTCACTCGCGATTCGAATCGGACTACTTGTCATTCGGATTCAAGAACACAAACGTCAACCCCGCAACCAACCCGCCCGCCAGATCGGCGACGATGTGAATCCAGATCGACGGCAGGTGGATCAGCTTCATCATCCCGGCTGCAATCGCCACAGCTGGGTTGAACGCTCCTCCGGAAATCGATCCCACGGCAAACGCCCCGGTCAGGACCGTGAAGCCGATGGCCAGACCATAAAACGAGTTGCCCGCATTGGCCTTTGCGGTGGCCACATTCAGCACGACATAGGCCAGCGCGAACGTGAACAGGAACTCCGCCAGCAGCGCCTTGACCACATCGACCGGCGGCTTGGCCGGGTCGGTCGTGCCGCCGGTGAGGTACATCGCCACTCCAGCAGCCAGCAAGGCTCCCAGAATCTGGGCGATCCAGTAGGGTAGCACTTCGGCCTTCGGATGACGGCCCCGAATGGTGACAGCCAGCGTCACCGCCGGGTTGTAGTGGCCCCCCGACAGATGCCCTCCCGCGAAGACCATCACCATCAAGGCGGAGCCGATCGCCAACGGGGGGATGATCCCCTTTTTGGTTTCAGAGAAGATGAGCGTGCATCCAATCGTCAGCACCAGAAAGAAAGTTCCGATCGCTTCAGTCAACAACTTGCGAGGCAGCATAGGTCACTCACTTCACGAAAACAGAGGGAGTCATTGGGGGAAAACGAACGGCTGTGTTGCAGTTCACAGTTTGTCGGCACACGCTGATCGATGCTGGGCCTGGCCTCCAGAGCACCATGCCTGGCGCGGCGAGTCTACTCACTCCTCATGAGTCCAGCAATTCTGGCCACTGGAAACAGTGCTCTGGGGGTGCATTCCCACAGGAAGTCACCTCTCGGTGTCGCTTCCCGGTGGGACGCAGCTACACTCGCTGTCCTCGAAGAACTACCGGACCCCCCACGATGACCTGGCCACGCCTCCTGCTCACGATTGCGCTGCTGACTCTGGTTCTCGTCCTGGCGTGGATGTGGAACGCAACGGCCCCACTGTCCGCTCCGGGAATCTCGATGCCGCCTCCGTTGGTGGTGCTGTGTGCGGCCAGCAATCGCGGTGTCGTGGAGGAGATTGCGAAGCGATACGCTCGGGAGGGTGGTGGTCAGATTCAGTTCCAGTTCGGTGCCTCACAGAGCCTCCTGGCCACAGCGGACATCTCCCGCACCGGTGACCTCTTCCTTCCCGCCGACGAGAGTTACATCGAGCAGGCCCGTCAGAAGCAATTGATTGACACGGCGGTCCCCCTCGCGCGGATGCGGGTCGTGCTGGCTGTGCCCGCGGGCAATCCAAAGGGGGTGAAATCACTGGCGGACCTCGCCCGGCTTAAGCTCAAACTCGCTCAAGGCGACCCACAGTCGGCAGCGATTGGCCTCATCACCCAGACGGGACTCGCAGCCATCGGTCAGTGGGAGCCGCTCGTACCGATCACCTCGTTCCGTCCGACCGTGATCGAAGCCCTCAACGACCTCAAAGTCGGGGCCGCTGACGCAGCGATCACGTATGATGTGTTGCTGCGGAAGCAACCCGAACTGGAGGTCGTGGGGATTCCGGAACTGGCTTCGTTGCGAGCCCAGATCGCAGTCGCGGTCTTGAAGTCCTCCACTCACCCGCACGAGGCGGCAGAGTTTGTGAAGTACCTCTCCGCGCCCGACCGGGGGTTGGCTGTGTACGTTGAGCACGGGTTTGAGGTCGGAAATCCCGCATCGAACTCCCGAGGCCTGCCGACTCCATAATGCAGCCTTCCTCTCCCCAGCCTGTCCTCTCCCCCCGCCGTTCTCGCACTCTGCGGGACAGGTTGTTTATCGCTGGGTTGGCCGTGGTGGGCGGCAGCTATGTCCTGCTGATTGCCGCCATGCTGGGAGCGGATCTGGCCTACATCACCCCCCGCGATTTGCAGGCGGTATTCGCCAAGCCCGAGATCATCGCGGCGCTGCGACTGACGCTACTCACCTGCACACTGTCGGCACTGTTGTCCGTAGTGGTCGGCACGCCGCTGGCTTATCTCCTGTCGCGATATCGGTTCAAGGGCCGTGTCCTGGTCGACTTGATCGTCGACATCCCCATCGTGTTGCCGCCCTTGGTGCTGGGGATCAGTCTCCTGATTCTGTTTCACCTCCGCATCGGCCACTGGCAACTTGAAGAGTGGCTCAACACCCGGCTCGGCTGGCGGGTGACGCACCATGTTCCCGCCGTGGTCCTGGCTCAATGGACAGCTGCGTGTGCGTATGCGGTGCGAACGATGCGGAACACTTTTGACCACATGCCCCCGCGCGCCGAGCACATCGCTCGGACGCTGGGCTGCTCGCGGGCCCAGGCGTTCTGGCATGTCGCCCTGCCGCAGGCTCGACGGGGTCTGTTCAGTGCGATGACGATCGCCTGGGCCAGATCGCTGGGAGAGTTCGGCCCGATTCTGGTCTTCGCCGGAGTCACCCGCTACCGCACCGAGGTCTTGTCGACGACGGTGTTTCTGGAACTCAACGCCGGGGAGCTAAATGCCGCTGTGGCTGTGTCGCTGGTGCTGGTCGTTATCGCGTGTTTGACTCTCGGGATGCTGCGACTGATCGAGCAGGGGGACCGGTTATGATCGAGCTGCTCAACGTGTCGATCCAGTCGGGGCCATTTCGACTGGAGTCGATCGAGTTGCGAGTCGAGCGCGGGGAGTATGTCGTCTTGATGGGTCGCAGCGGGGCGGGCAAGTCGACGATCCTGGAGGCGATCTGCGGGCTGCGACCGGTGTCGAGTGGGGCCATCCGGCTGGATGGGGTCGATGTGACCGACTGGGATCCGGCGGATCGGCAGATCGGGTACGTGCCGCAGGATCTGGGGTTGTTTCCGCACCTGACGGTGCGCGAGCATCTGGAGTTCCCCCTGCGCATGCGCGGGGCCACTCGTTCGGCGCAGCGTGCCCAAGTCGAGGAACTGGCCCCTCAGCTCCGGTTGGTCCCGCTGTTGGATCGCGGGATCGGTGGCTTGAGTGGGGGCGAGTCACAGCGGGTCGCGCTGGGTCGGGCGCTGGCCGCCTCGCCGAGGGTGTTGCTGCTGGATGAGCCGCTCAGTGCGCTCGACGAAACCACACGCGGCGAGATGCACCAACTGCTCCTCGCCATCCGCAATCGCCCCGAGATCGCCACCATTCATGTGACCCATCTGGAGGACGAGGCCCGCTCGCTGGGGGATCGGATTGTCCGCCTGGAGCAGGGGCGACTGTCGGTTGGTCTGTAATTCGAGAGAGTTGCACGGACGAATGCCGTGGGGAAATCACGATGCCACATCCCTGGGGTGGCCAGCCGTGCGAATCCGCATGACTCTTCTTCGCCTGTCCCGGATTGCGGCATACACTTAGAATTCCGGAGACTCCCCCTCGGACCATTGCCGCGTCATCCCCCCGAGCCAGACTCATGACGAACCTCGCCCAGATCCACGCCCGCCTGTCTCAATACGGACAGTCGCATTTGCTCCAGTGGTGGGATGAATTGAATGAGGCTCAGCGGAGCGGGCTGCTGGCTCAACTGGAATCGATCGATTACTCGTTGATTGCCCGGCTGTTCTCGGAGCGCGAGGCCGCAGGCGGTTCCTCCAGCGGTGACTTGGCGGCCAGAGCGACACCCCCCACGCAGCTCGTCTCCCAGCCGAAGACCGCCGCTGAGAATGACCTCTGGCGTCAGGCCACAGCTTGCGGGGAGGAGCAGTTGCGAGACGGGCGGGTGGGGGCAATTCTGGTGGCGGGTGGCCAGGGGACGCGGCTTGGGTTCGACAAGCCGAAGGGCATGTTCCCCATCGGGCCAGTGTCTGAGCGGTCGCTGTTCCAGGTCTTCTGCGAGCAGTTGTTGGCGCGGGGGCGGCGGGCGGGAGCGGTGATTCCGTACTTCATCATGACCAGTGACGCGACACACGATGACACGGTCGCTTTCTTTGAGGAGAACCATTTCTTCGGGCTGAGGCCCGCGGATGTCTACTTCTTCCGCCAAGGAAAACTGCCCGCGGTGTGTGACCAGACGGGGCGGATTCATCTGGCGGAGAAGCATGAGGTGGCCCTGAGCCCCGATGGGCACGGGGGACTCGTGAAAGCCCTGCGTTCGGCTGGTCTGCTCGAACTGATGCGGGATCGAGGGTTGGAGACTCTCTATTACCATCAGGTCGACAACCCGACGGCCATCGTCTGCGACCCGGCATTTCTGGGGCTGCACGAGTTGCATGAGTCAGACATGAGCACGAAGGTGGTCTCGAAAGTTTCGGCGGAGGAGCGGATGGGAGTCCTCGTCGATATCGAAGGCCAGACGCAAATCATCGAGTACAGCGACATGCCGGTCGCACGCACCCGCGAAGTCGAGCCGGATGGGTCACTGCGATTCCGCGCCGGGAACACCGCGATGCACGTCATTCGGCGAGGGTTTCTACAAGAACTGGTCGACCAGGGGCGCGACCTGGCCTACCACCGGGCCCACAAACCGGTTCCCTGCCTCGACAGCGCGGGGCAGCGCATCGAGCCCGATCCCTCCGCAAAAAACGCCTTTAAGTTCGAGCAATTCATCTTCGACAGCCTGCCCCTGGCGGCCACGGCGCTGGTTGTCGAGGCTGATCGCGCGGCCGAGTTCAACCCGGTGAAGAACCATTCGGGGGCCGATTCGCCGGAGACCTCGCGCCAGGCGATCAGCCGACTCAATCGCGAATGGTTGCGGGCTGCGGGGGCCGAGGTGGCCGAAGGAATTCAAGTCGAGATCAGCCCGCTGTATGCCCTGGAGCCCAGCGATTTAACGGGGCGTGTTCAGATGGGGCAGAAGATCCCCGACCGGACGATCCTGAGACCGTGAGTCGCCGAACTCGGGGGGATGGTGGTACGACGACGCTCCACGTCGTAATTCACGACGCGGTGCGTCGTGCTACAATGCCCCCATGAGCCGCCTGTTACAGACTCTTGGCGATAACCTGGCCGCCGTCCGGCAGCGGATGGAGCATGCGTGTCGCATCGCTGCCCGCCCCGCCGACAGCGTCCAACTGATCGCGGTCACGAAATACGCCCAGCCGGAGTGGATCGCCGGGCTGATCTCGCTGGGGCTGACGCAGTTCGGCGAGAACCGTCCGCAACAGCTCGCCGAGCGGCAGTCGCGCTGGCCGCAAGTGCAGTGGCACCTCATCGGGCATCTGCAACGGAACAAAGTCAAGAGCGTGCTGGGCACGACCGCGCTGATTCACTCGGTCGATTCGCTGCGTCTGGCAGAGCGGCTGGCAGAGGAGGCCGTGACGTGGGATCGGCCTCCAGCCGGTCGTTCTTCTCACCAGACGACAGGCTGGAAGCCGATCCCACTGCCGCTGCTGTGCGAGGTCAACGTCTCGGGGGAAGCCTCGAAGGACGGGTTTGATCCGGCAGACCTGAGAGCGAGTTGGGACCAGTTGGTGGCACTTCCGGGTCTTGATGTGCGGGGGCTGATGACGATGGCCCCGCTGAGCGACGACCCCGCAGCGGCCCGACCGGTGTTTGCACGGTTGCGGCACTTGAGGGATGAACTGCGTGCCAGTTCGCCGACCTCGATGCCCCTGCCCGACCTGTCGATGGGGATGAGTGGTGACTTCGAGGTCGCGATCCAGGAAGGGGCCACGCTGATCCGCGTTGGCAGCCGTCTGTTCGAGGGGCTGGAGGAGATCCCGACATGATTACGCTCACCAATGTCCATAAACGATTTGGCTCGACGACAGTCTTGAACGGCGTCAGCCTGCATGTGGCCCAGGGCGAGGTCTGCGCGTTACTCGGTCCGTCGGGCGGCGGCAAGAGTACGCTATTGCGGACGATCAATGGGTTGGAGACCTTTGATGAGGGGACCATTGATGTCGCTGGGTTTCGACTGTGTGGTGGCATCGATCCGGGTCGGGAACAGGCCCTCAGCGGGATTCGCCGGATCGTCGGCATGGTGTTTCAGCAGTTCAATCTCTTTCCGCATTTGAGCGTGCTGCAGAATGTCATTGAAGCCCCGGTGCAGGTGTTGGGCCTGCCCCGCGAGCAGGCCGTGGAGCACGCGAAGCTGTTCCTCGACCGGGTCGGGCTGCTCGCCAAGTGCGACGAACGCCCCGCCTCACTCTCCGGTGGCCAGCAGCAGCGCGTCGCCATTGCCCGCGCTCTGGCCATGAGCCCCGAGGCCATCCTCTTCGACGAACCAACCAGCGCCCTCGACCCGCAGATGACCGCCGAGGTCACAGCTGTGATCACCGACTTGGCCCAGTCGGGTCAGACAATGATCATCGTCACGCACGCGATGGGGTTCGCCCGCACGACGGCCCATCGGGTGCATATTCTGCACAGCGGGAGTGTGATCGAGTCGGGCACCCCGCAAGAGATTTTCGAGTCCCCCACGCACCCGGTGACGCGCGAGTTCCTCCAGGAAGACCACCGAGCGTGACGAGCTGTGTGATCGGTCAGAGCCTGTGGAGTACAATCGGCCCGAGCCGAGTGGCACCGATGGAGACCGATCGAGTATCGTCAGATGCTCCCCCAAGGCACGCCTTTCGTAGAGCGAGAAACGCACTCCCACGGCAGAATGAAATCGAGACGACCCATGACCGAAGAGATAGTGCGTCGTCCAATCAGCGCTCGTGACACCCGCTGGGCCGCAGCTTGTGCGGGGTGGCTGGCTCGGCGGGGCATTCGCCCGAATACGATCTCGATCATGAGTGTGGTGTTCGCCGCTGCTGCGGGAGCGTGCTTCGTCTGGTTGGGGCGTGCGAACGCATTGCTGCCGGGCGTGATGCTGCCACTGGGTGCTGCGTTGTGCATCCAGCTGCGGCTGTTGTGCAACTTGTTCGATGGCATGGTCGCCGTGGAGCAGGGGCAGAAGACGAAGTCGGGCGAGATCTTTAACGAGCTGCCCGACCGGTTTGCAGATGCGTTCATCCTGGCTGGGGCGGGGTATGTGTCGTCGTCGCTGGGGTGGCTGAATGAGTTGGGTTGGACGACAGCGGTGCTGGCGGTGATTACGGCGTATGTCCGGTCGCTGGGAGCGGGAGTCGGGGCCGGACAACACTTCCTCGGTCCAATGGCGAAGCAGCACCGCATGGCGACGATGACGCTGACCTGCGTCGTGCTGTCGGTCACGGTCGCCTGGCCCTATCGCGGAGAACTGATGGCGATCGGATTGGGGTTGATTGCGGCGGGCTGCCTCGTCACGATCATCCGACGTTCCGTTCGCATTGTCAGGGAATTGGAGTCCCGATGACCCCTTCAGTGGTCGCTACTCTGTTGCGACTTGTCTCCGGAGCCCGGGCTCAATGGATCGGTTGCGAGCCGAGTGTTCGTCCTCGTATTTACTTCGCGAACCATTCGAGCCACCTCGATGGTCCGACGATTTGGGCGGTGTTACCGACCGAGATCCGGCAGTTGGCTCGCCCTGTGGGAGCCCGCGACTACTGGAGTAGCGGTCGAATCCGACAGTACATGGCCACGCAGATCTTTAACACCATTCTGATCGAGCGGAAGAAGCCGACCAAGACCGATAACCCGATCGATGACATGCTGCGCGGGATCGGCGATACCGGGTCGTTGATCCTGTTCCCGGAAGGGACGCGTGGCCCCGGCCCCGACCCCGCCGAGTTCAAGAGCGGCCTGTTTCACATCGCCAAGAAGCGCCCGGACCTGGAACTGGTGCCGGTGCTGCTCGACAACATGAACCGCGTGTTGCCGAAGGGGGAACTGCTGCCGGTGCCGCTGATCTGCAACGTCGTGTTCGGGACGCCGATGTTCTTGCAGGACGGCGAACCCCGCGACGACTTCCTCGCTCGGGGCCGTCAAGCCGTCATCAATCTTCGCTCGGATGTCGTCGCCCCCGTTTCAACAGCACCTCGATCGGGAGTCTCGCCATGATGCTCGATGCCGAAATGCTCTGGCTCACCGGCGGAGTCATCGCCTTGCTGCTGGTGGGCTCGCTGACCGGGTGGGCACTGTCGCGTCGTCCACTCAGCGAGGCGGGCCGCAAGACCGTCGACAACCTCAACACCCGCATGAAGGCGTGGTGGGTGATGACAGCTGTCTTCGCCCTGGCCCTGGCGACGGGCGGTGTCGGGTCGATCGTGCTGTTTGGACTTTCTTCGTTCATGGCACTGCGGGAGTTCGTGACGCTGACGCCGACGCGGCTGGGCGATCATCGCTCTCTGTTCTGGGCATTCTTCATCATCACACCGTTGCAATACGTCCTGCTGTACAACGAGTGGTACGGGATGTTCTCGATCTTCATCCCAGTCTATGTGTTCTTGATCCTGCCGATGAGGTCTGCCGTGGCCGGGGACACGGAGCGGTTCCTCGAACGAGCGGCGAAGATTCAGTGGGGACTGATGATCTGCGTGTATAGCCTGAGCCACGCTCCGGCTCTGCTGACGCTGCTACAGATTCCCAAGTACCTGGGAGAAAACGGGAAGCTGCTGTACTACTTCGTGCTGATCTGCGAACTGAGTGATGTGTCGCAGTATTTCTTTGGGAAGTTGTTCGGCAAGCACCTTCTCTCGCCGAAGGTGAGTCCGAACAAGACGTGGGAGGGGTTGATCGGCGGGATCTCGGCCACGGTGGCGGTCGGGTCAGCGCTGTGGTGGGCGACGCCGTTTACGCCGTGGCAGTCGGCGGGGATGTCGCTGGCGATTTGCCTGATGGGGTTTGGCGGTGGACTGGTGATGTCGGCCATCAAGCGGGATCGGGGGGTCAAGGACTGGGGGGCCTCGATCGCCGGACATGGCGGCGTGCTCGACCGAATCGACTCGCTGTGCTTCTCAGCCCCGGTGTTCTTTCACCTGACACGGTATTACTTCACGAACTGAGGCAGTGGCCTCGCAGCGTTTCTCCGTCGCTCACTGTGCTGAAGTCGGCAGACTTCATCCGAATTCAGCGACTTCGGATGGCGGGTCTTGACAGCGGGTTCCCCCGGGGAAGACCATGTATGTAGCGATTCCCTGCTAGGAGTGGATCGTCCCGCCTCTCAGCCCTCAACCCTCCCCCCCCCTCCCCCGGTGATTCCATGTCACAGCCCGCGACCCCCTCCTCGGACGAACCCCGTCGCAGCTTCCTCGTTCACGCCGCAGCTGCGGGAACGGGAGCGGTCGCGGGGTTGGTGCCCGCGTGTGCCGGAGCGGTCTTGTTCCTCGACCCGCTGTTGCGGAAAGAGCACGCCGCCGACCCGAAGGCGGCAGCGGCGGCGAAAGCGGCGGGAATGGGGGACGGCTACCTGCCGATTACCAAGATCGATTCCCTGCCTGGCGATGGTTCGCCGCGAGCGTTCAAGGTGATCGCCGACCTGCAGGATGCGTGGAACAAGTTCCCGCAAACCGAGATCGGGTCGGTCTACCTGAGCCGGTCGACATCCGGTGATATCACCTGCTACAACGCCCGTTGCCCGCATCTGGGCTGTACCGTGCAGTACAAGGAGGGGGACCAAAAGTACGTCTGCCCCTGCCACGACAGCGCGTTCCAACTCGACGGAGCCCGCATCAACGAGACCCCTCCGCGCGGCCTCGACACACTCGAAGCCAAGACCGCCGCCGACGGCACGATCTGGGTCAAGTTCCAGAAGTTCCGCGCGGGTACGGCCGAAAAGAAACCGGTGTAGGTGGGTCGTAGAACGGTATACAACTCACGTCACAAATCTGCGCACGCTGCGCAAATGTCCGATGGTCTGGAGACCTCAGTACCCGAAGGGCATCGCCGTGAAGCCCCAGGGCTTCCAGGGTGGCATCAGAATCGCGTAACACGCGGGCTTGCCATGGGTTTCATCACCTTTGGGGAGGCGACACGGATGTTGCTCAGCTCGGTGTTCTTGAAGTTTCAGCAGCAGAAACCGTTTTGTGTCATGGCGCGGGGGGCGCTGGAGCGGATGTTGTCGGCGACTCGGTTGGACGCGTTGTTCGAGTCGACGGCGGTGCTGTAGTATCAGCGGGAGTTGTTGTTTTCGCAGCTGGTCGAGTTGATCGGGCGGGTGGTGACGCGGGTGGATCGGTCGGTGCTGAAGTCGGAAGAGGCGGTGTATCAGAAGCTGGGGGGGGATCGAGACGTGCGTGTCGCAGGAGTTGGTGCGGGACAGTTTTCGCGAGGCGCGGTCGGTCTTGCCACACGCGGTCGGGCCAGCCAGGGTGTCCGTCGATTCTCTTTGTATACCGATTCGGCTATCGCACGCCAAGCACCGGCTTCCGCGGGGGCATCTCGTCGAGCTTGACCGTCTTGCGCATCCAGTAATACGTCGCGCCCCCGACAGCGATGGCGAGTCCCAGGAGGACCAGCCAGGCTCCCAGGTGGCTGTCGTCAGGAGCTTCTTTGAGTGTCAGGATCGACAGCCCCGCCAGATCGCGGATCTCGCGATCCTGGTCTTCTTTGCTGATCCTCATCAAGCTTGACATGTAGGCTTTGCCGGGGGTTCCCGCGCGGGTGACCGCAATGACGGCCTCGCGGCGGACCGACGGGTCATGGTCCTGCAGCACATGCGTGACCGCTGTCAACGCCACCGGCGATTGTCCATCCAGTTCGCCCAGGCTCCTGACCGCTAGAATGCGGACTTCGCGATCCGGGTCACGCAGGGCGTTCACCCACTGAGTTTGCAACTGGGTCGCCAGTCCGGTTTCCGTCTGGCGTGTGACATTCCAGGCCAATGATCCGACCAGCGCCGCCACGAGCGCGTACAGCGTGACCGTGTCGCGGTAGGATCGCTGGTAGGGTCCGACCTCGCCTTCACCCAAGTCCGTGCGCATCACCGGAGGCAATGCCAGAGGGCCGGATCCACCCTCCAACAACAGCCGCTTCGGGTCGACCTTGACGGTGATCGTGTTCGTGACCCCGCGCAGCTCCTTGGCGACCTCGGCAGCCGATTGTGGTCGCTGAGCGGGCTCTTTGGCCATCAGTTTGGCGATCAGCTTGTCGAGTCCCACCGGACAATCGAGGATGATCTTGGACACCCTCGGGATTTCCGCGCGGCAGTGCATGTGCATCGTCTGCGCCGGGGACTCTCCGATAAACGGCGGCTTCCCGGTGAGCAGTTCGTAGAACACACACCCCAGCGCATACAAGTCGGTCTGAGGCGATAGATCCCCGCCCCGAATCTGCTCCGGTGCCATGTACAGCAGCGTGCCAGCAGTCTTGCCTGCTGCGGTAATGCGGCGTGAGGCCGACACGCTGGCGAGGCCAAAGTCGCTCAGCTTGAGCTGTCGGTCATTCCCAATCAGGAAGTTGCTGGGCTTGATGTCGCGGTGAACGACGCCACTCTTGTGTGAGCATTCGAGGGCCGCACACATTTGCAGGCCGTACGCGACCACGCGCTCCATCGACAGTTTACCCCGACGTTGCAGCTCGTCTTCCAGGCTGCCGCCCTCGACGAGTTCCATGGCGTAGAAGCGCTGTTTGTCCTCACTGACTCCGCCGAAGCAACGCACGATGTTGGGGTGTTTGAGGTTCTTGAGAATTTCCAGTTCGCGTTCGAAGCGAGCCAAGGCCACCTTGTCGGTGACATCTGCCGGCAACATCTTCAGCGCGACTTCGCGATTATTGACCACGTAGCGGGCACGATACACCACTCCCATCCCGCCTTCGCCGATCTGTTCGATCAGTTCAAACGGCCAGATCCACCTTGTGGAAGCAGGAACTGTTTTCTGGGTGACCATGAGTTTCGTCGTGTCGGGGGCTGAGGTCGGAAGAGTCCGCGCACCACTGGCCTGCGGGTGGCACTTCACTCATCCGAAGCCTAGACGCCACAGCCAGCGATGACGGGTGAAAATCCTCAACACCCGATTCGGCCGGAGTGGCTGGGCCAAGTCAGAACGATTGCGCAGGTTGTACGGCAGCCGCAGGTGTAATCATCAATGTTGGTTTGAACCGAACAACCCACCCCTTCCTCATCCATTTCACCGTAAACCCACTTGCGAAGCAAGAGGAATCGGAAAGGGGGATCGTTGAGTGTGCCTGTGTGCATCGCAATAGTAGGCATGGGGAAAATCTCACCGCCTCAAATCACCCAGAAGCGGGACAACTCAACCGGCCAAGGGCCATGCCAGCGCCAACCTGCCTCCCCATGATCTTGTAGTCATGATCTTGTGCCCCTCGTCGGAGCCTTCTGGAGGTGCAAAGCAAGAAGAGATGAACAAAATCATGAAGAACAAAGTCATGCAGAGGTCAGCGGCCCGACGTGCAGCGGAAACGGTCGAACTGGACGGCTGGGCGCGGCGTAATCCGTCGTTCGAAACGGCGTGAAAGACTGGTCTTTATCGACGAGTCGTCAGTCACGACGAGCATGTTGCGTCTGTGGGGTTGGGGGCCACGAGGGGAGCGC
>JAYTWO010000455.1:0-2330 GCA_043743415.1 Planctomycetota bacterium | reverse complement strand
CAGGAATGGCCCTCCAACGACTGACGACGATCGGCGAAGCCTGCCGCGAGCTGCTGCGAGAAAACCTGCGCACCACCCTGGAATGGGCCTTCAGCCAAGTCACAGAACATGGCCAAACCGTCGATCGCGTGATGCTGCGACTGGGGATCGGGTGAAACGCAAAACTTCAGATGAAAAATGGAGTGACTCTGGACAGACGAAAATGTCCGTCGTGAGAAATCACCGGGACGTTAGCCGGGCTCGGCAACTTCCGGCCCGCAGGCTCCGCTTCGCAGAGCCTTCGCGTCACCGCTCAACAGTATAGAATGCCCATGCAGATTCGTGGGGGCCGCTCCGGCATTCGTCGTCCTGGCACAACGGGTCTCTCGGGAGTTTCTCATGTTCACTCAGTGGTTCAAATCTGGCAGCCTCGCGTTGGCTCTGCTGTTGATGAGCGGTGCGGCTCAGCCCTTGTTCGCCCAGCATCACGGCGGAGGCCACCACGGCGGGAGTTCACACCACGGCAGCTACGGAGGCTCGTCGCACCACCATCACCACAACCACAGCGGGAGCGGGATTTACATCGGCGGCGGCGGGTTCGGCTTGAGTTATGGAAGCGGGTACGGCGGGTACGGCAGTTCCCTGTACGGCAACGGCTACTACAACTCCTACCCGTCTTACGGTTACTCGAACTACGGCTACGGCGGCACGCGCGTCTATGTCACCCCCCGGTATGTGACTCCCCAATATGTCACGCCACAGTACGTCACCCCCCGCTACGTGACAGCGATTCCGGTCTACTCGACTCCCTCGGTGGTCTCCCAATCCCCAAGTGTCCAGTCGACAAGTCGGATCTACATCCCTCCGCAAAACTCCGTCCAGCAGTCCAACCTTCCTGGCGTCTCCTTCGGCTCGCGGGCTCACATCCCCGAACTGGCCAGCGCTGTGGCGGATCGCACCAATCAACTCTGTATCGCGCTGGCTGATTCGTATCGAGGCAGCCCTCAGTTCAACGAGGTCTACCGCGATACCTATTCACTGATCGCCCGCGCACAACAACTCGCCCAGCCGAACAGTGCTTCCGATGCTTCAACGCTGCTGGCTTCACTCTCCGACATGAACGCGATCCTGGCCCAAGCGGCCCCGGTGATTGAAGGCTGGAAGCCGAGCAGTGGGGGATCGGCATCGGCCACGAGCCACCTGAGCAGTGTCCAGTCGGCACTCAAGCTGTTGTCGATCGATGCAGGTTGGGACGCGAGCCAAGCCACGAGCCGAGTTCCTGCTCCAACTGCCACTCCGACTGCGTCCCCGGCCCGCGTGGCTCCGGCCCCCGAGTCGCTGCCGTTAGGCACTGAGCCGACTCCGCTGGACCCGGTTCCGGCTCCGTAGTCTGATGGCCGTGGGATAGGCTTCCAGCCTGTCGTTGATGAAGGTTGAGTCTCCCCTCGTTGCCGGATTCTCCGAATCCGGTGTCGCGGCATTTGCAATGAGGCATCATGCTGCATGGCGAGTGTCGAACCACCGGACTCCGAGAGTCTGGCGACTTTGCTGCCACGGACTTTCCGCTGTTGATATGATGCCCCCCAGGCCGATGGCGTGTCGTCCGCTTGTTGGGAGAGTCCGTTTTGAACTGCCACACTGAGACCACATTGACTTCCTCGGCAGGCTTGCACCAACCGCTCCTCGGTCGCCGCGAGTTCATGGACTGGGTCGGCCACGGCATCGGCGGGGCGGCCCTCGCGGCGCTGCTCTGTCCGAACACTGCACGAGCTGCGGGCACGCTTCCGGAGGCATCGGCACCTTGGCCGCATCATCTGGCGAAGGCCAAGCGGGCGATCCACATCACCCTCTTCGGCGGCCTGAGCCAAGTCGACTCCTTCGACTACAAGCCCGAACTCGCGAAGTACCACGGCAAGAAGTTCGGCGGCATCGAGTCGGCTGATGTTTTCTTCGGCCAGATCGGGCTGCTGCGGCAGAGCGACTGGGAGTTCAAGCAGCGGGGCGAATCGGGGCTGTGGGTGTCGGAGTTGTTCCCGCATCTGGCCGGGGTCGCGGACGAGCTGACGGTGATTCGCTCGATGTTCGCGGAGACCTCGAACCATACCCCCGCGACGTTTCAGGAGAACAGCGGGTTTCGGCTCAACGGGTTCCCGACGGCGGGGGCGTGGCTGTCGTATGGGATGGGGGCCGAGACCGAAGACCTGCCCGCGTACGTCGTGATCCCCGACCCGCGCGGGTTGCCAGCGGGTGGGTCGATCAACTGGACCAACGGGTTCCTCCCCGCTCGTCATCAAGGCGTCATCCTCCGCAGCCAGGGCAAGGCCGTCGACGACCTCGTCCCCGCGCGACCC
>JAYTWO010000454.1:0-10199 GCA_043743415.1 Planctomycetota bacterium | reverse complement strand
CACCGTCACCGGTCGCCCCCGCCGCTGCGGCTGGTTCGACGCTGTCGCGACTGGGTACGGAGCCAGGATCAGCGGGGTGGACTGCATCGCGGTCATGCTGCTCGACGTGCTGAGTCAACTCGACGCGGTGCAAATCTGCGAGGCGTACGAAATCGACGGCGAGCGGACGACCGACTTCCCCAGCCAGATCGAAGACCTCGCCAAGGCCCGCCCAATCTACCGCCAGCTCCCCGGCTGGAAGACCGACATCACCGGCGTCCGCAAACTCGCCGACTTCCCGAAAGCCGCGAGAGCCTACATCGACGCCATCGCCGAACTTCTCGACCTCCCGGTGACCATCGTCTCGATCGGGCCAGATCGCGAGCAGACGGTGTTCATTGAGGGGATGTGGTAGTTCAAACGAGTGGGCCCAGGCGAGCCGATGGTTCGGGGGCACATCGTTGCAAAGCGACGAGTCTGCCAGTTCGCAATTGAGGTTCATCCGACGATTTGGGGGGATTCCGAAATGCCTGACGGCATCGGGATTTACGGAGGCATGGCTCCGATGTCCAATGTGCCAGTCCCGAAAGAGGCCCCTGGTCGAGAACCTCGTCCAGGGGCTGACACGCCATGGGCGCATCGGAGACCAGGATAATCCTTGGTTGGTTGCTTCCCAGCAGAGCCTGCCTCCGCTTCTCCGGGCAGGGGCATTGCAGCAGATCGCGGTATCTCCCTGCAAGTATGGGACATCGGAGAGATGCCTTGAAAATCCACCCCGGTCACGGGACACCCCCAAATAGTCGGATGAACCGCAAAATGTGACACCACCCGACCCGTCTTGTCCCAGATCGCCAATCGCTCCTATGATCCCGCCCTACCGGAATCCGGCGTTCCGCAGCAGGGTCAGCACATGGGTGGGCAGCGATGGGTTTTTCAAACAGGATCGATGGACCGGTGGCGGTGATCGGCGACGTTCACGGGCAGACTGACAAACTGGACATCGTACTGCGAAAGCTGCAGGCCCTGCCCGATTATCGGGACCGCTGGATCGTGTTCATTGGCGACCTCGTGGACCGGGGGGCCGACCCGCGCGGGGCGATCGAGACGGTACTCCGGCTCCAGCAAGAACACGGTCGCACCACTGCCATCGCGGGCAACCACGAGTTCGCCATGGCCGCCTCGCTGAAGGTGATCGACACGCCGAGCTACTCCGACTGGGACAAGCGCTGGCTCGACCATTACGGCTCTGAACAGACGTTCGCCAGCTACGGGGCCGAGTTCGGCCAGCTCGACGAACTGCGGGACAAGCTGCCCAGCGAGCACAAGCAGTTCCTGGCCGACCTGCCGTGGTGCATTGAGCATGACAAGTATTTCTTCGTGCATGCGGGCCTTGACCCGAACTCGCCGTTCCAGGTCCAGCGGTCGATCCTCCGCCAGCGAGACTTCACGCTCAACCGCCCGGAGTGGCTCTGCTCGAAGAGCCTGCCCTTCGCGGAGACGCCGCGCGACTGCCCCTTTACCATCATCTCCGGCCACGTCCCCGTGCCAGAGGTCCAGTTCTCACCTCGCAAAATCCTGATCGACACCACCGGCGGCGTCGAAGGCGACCTCAGCTGTGTGCTGCTGCCCGAGGGTCGAGTGATTACATCGGGCCACGGTCCGGCGAAGAGTCCAACCCGCCGCCCCGTGGCTCCGGTGAAGGAGAAGACCGGTTGGCTGGGGTTGTGGTGAAGTCGGATGGGAAAACCTGCCCGTCCCCGCGACGTATTGCCTGCCAAAGCGAGTCCACCTGGGGAGCCAATTGCCCCGTCCCCTGCCCCCCCCTTCTTGACGCTCGAACGTCGCTCGGGGACGGGCAGGATTGACGTAACCGACATAAGTCAAAAATCAGCGAGTTGACGCCTCTGAAACACTGGGTTTTCGGAGGTGTTTTCGTCCGATATCGACTTATGTCGGGCGCGTCAGGATTGCCCATCCTACTTCGCGGGCAACACTGGCTCGAAGCCGAGGGTCTTCACCAGGAAGGCCCACTGGTCGGCAGTCTCCTCGATGATCTTCGCGGTCGGCTTTCCGGCTCCGTGGCCGGCGCGGGTTTCGATGCGGATCAGGATCGGCTGATCACCGGCTTGGGCGGCTTGCAGCGCCGCTGCGAATTTGAAGCTGTGGCCGGGGACGACGCGGTCGTCGGTGTCGGCGGTGGTGATCATGGTCGGCGGGTACTTCACGCCGGGTTTGCAGTTGTGGTACGGGCTGTACTTGAGCAGGGCCGGGAACTCGTCGGCGTTGTCGGACGAGCCGAAGTCATCGACCCAGTACCGACCGGCGGTGAACTTCTGAAACCGCAGCATATCCATCACGCCGACTGCCGGAAGGCACGCCCCAAACAGATCGGGCCGCTGGGTCAGGCACGCCCCGACCAAGAGGCCGCCATTGCTCCCGCCTTGAATCGCCAGCTTGTCACTCCGCGTGTACTTCTCCGCGATCAGGTACTCGGCAGCTGAGATGAAGTCGTCGAACACGTTCTGCTTGTTGAGCTTGGTCCCCGCCTTGTGCCAGTCCTCACCATACTCGCCGCCGCCGCGCAGGTTGGCCAGCGCGAAGATGCCGCCCATCTCCATCCACTGCAACCGCGACACCGAGAACGTCGGCGTCAGCGAGATGTTGAACCCGCCGTACCCGTACAGCAGTGTGGGGTTCGAGCCGTCGCGCTTCAGGCCCTTCTTATAGGCCAGGAACATCGGCACCCGCGTGCCGTCCTGGCTCTTGTAGAAGACCTGTTCGACCACGTAATCATCCGGCTTCACCAGCGTCGTGGGGGCCTTCCAGAGTTGACTCTCCCCAGTGAGTAAATCGTATCGAAAAATGCTGGCCGGGGTGTTGAAGCTGGAGAAGGCGTAGAACGTCTCGCTGTCGGATCGCTTGCCGGAGAATCCGCTGGCGGTGCCGATGCCGGGCAGGTCGAGGTGCCGAATCTTGCGACCGTTGAGGCCGTACAGGTTCACCTCGGTCTTGGCGTCCTTCAGTGTCTCGACGAGAAACTGATTGGCGATCAGCGAAACATTCTCCATCACCTCCGGCTGTTCGGCGAGGATCTCGCGGTAGTTCTCCGGCGATGGCTTGCGGGTATCGATGGCGATGATCCGCTTCTTGGGGGCTTTGAGCGTGGTGCGGAAGTAGAACACCGGGCCATCGTTGCCGAGGAACGAATACTCGTAATCGAAGTTGTCGATCAGCGCCAGCGGCAACCCCAGCGGCTGGGAGAGATCCTTGTAGTACACGCGATAGCGGTCATCGGTCCCGACCATGATGGTCAGAATGAGATACCGTCCGTCCTCGGAGACGGTGCTGTGAAACGTCCACTCGGGATGGTCCGGGCGATGATAAACCAGCACGTCGTTGGACTGCACGGTGCCGACGCGGTGGAAGTAGACCTGCTGATTGAGGTTCAGGTTTTGGAACGCCTGCCCCTCTTCCGGCGCGGGGAACCGCGAGTAGAAGAACCCGTTCCCATCCGGCGTCCATTCGGGGCTGCTAAACTTGATCCACTTGAGTTCGTCGACGAGTTCCTGACCGGTCTCCACCTCGAGCACGCGGACATTGCTCCAGTCCGACCCGGCCTCCTGGCGACCAAAGGCGGCATAGCGACCATCGGGGCTGATCTTCACGGTGCCGAGGGCCACGGTCCCGTCCTTCGACCACGTATTCGGGTCAATGAGCACACGCGGCACAGCGGTCAACGAGTCCAGCACATACAGCACCGACTGGTTCTGCAGCCCGTCGTTCTTCGAGTAGAAATACCGCCCCCCCGACTGCGACGGCGGCGAGACCCGCTCGAAGTTCCACAGCTCGGTGAGCCGCCGCTGGATGTCCTTGCGCTGCGGGATCGATTCGAGAAAGGTACCCGTGACCTCGTTCTGAGCCCTCACCCAGTCGGCGACCTCCTTGGAGGTGCGGACATCGTCCTCCAGCCAGCGGTACGGGTCTGGCACTTTTGTGCCGTGGTACTCGTCGACATGGTCGATGGTCTTCGAGACCGGAGGAGCTGCGGAAGCGAAAGTGGCCAGTAGCGACATCACAAAAACCTGCCGGAGGACGGGGCGCATCGGGGACTCCTGAATCGAGTGTGCGAGATCAGCAGTGATTGTAATGGCGAGGCAGGTGAGTCTGTATCGAGCGGGCTGTCGCATCCAAGGCCATCGCCATATTCAATGTAGGGTGGGATAGGCCTGCGCGAAAGTGTGGAAACTGGGGTTGATGATGGGAAGGAGATCTGTCCCAGTGTGTGGTGGGATTGTGGTGTGCGAGATTTCAGAGGGCAAGGAGGCCAGGGATGGACACGACGGAGCGGGAGTGGAAGAGTCCGGTGCGAAAGTTGATTGCGGCGCTAAAAAAAGCGGCGGCACTTCGGTGAGTACCTCGCGGGGTTGATGATCGCGGAGCGGAAGAGCGTGTCGGGAGTCAATCGTGAATTCGCCGAGATGACGAACCAGTCGTGCCTGAACCGGTTCTTGACGGCGGCGGAGTGGGACGTGGCCAAGCTGAACGAGCGGCGTTGCTGTGGGTGCAGGAGTCGTCAGACACTCTCTATAGCAGTCACGGGGTGATCGCGATTGACGACGTGTTGATTGGCTACGATTGTCAGTAGTTCCAGAGTGCGGGTTAGTTCTGGGGTCATGCGGAGCAGCGGAATAAGACACTAATAAACGCATATTTATTGGGGGTCAGATTGCCTGACGGTATATGGATTTCGGAGGCATGGCTCCGATGTCCAATGTCCTGAGATTCCGAGAAGCCCCTGACCGAGATCCCAGGTCAGGGGCTGACACGTCATTGGCGCATCGGAGACCAGCATATTCCTTGGCAGATTGCTTCCCAGCAGAGCCCGTCTCCGCTTCTCCTGGCAGGGGCATTGCAGCAGATCGCGGTATCTCCCTGCGACCATTGGACATCGGAGAGATGCCTTGAAAATCCCCCCCGGTCACGGCCCCCCCAAAAAATAGTCGGATGAACCTGAATTCTTCCATAGTCGGGAAATTATCGGCGGACTCAAGAATTCAACACAAAGACAGAAAACTGGCAGTTCGATTCAGGCCCATCCTACGGTCGCGGAGCGACATCGCCTATTCGGTTCGCGACTGAGATTTCCGCTTGTGGGCGGCGACGACACGGCGGTGGGCGTCCAGGATTCGCTGTTCCGAAAGGTGGCACAGATGTTTGAACGGGTCGCGGCCGGGGAGATCGAACTGCTCCGGCGCGTTCAGGGCGGACTGGCGGACCTCTTGATAGATTTCCTCCGGTTGGATCTGCTTGCGCAGGACCGGTCCGAGGTGTTGATCGATGTAGGCCAGCAACTGCGGTCGCTCGGCTTCGAGAAACTCAATCAGAGCGTTGCGATTCAGAAACCGAGGAGGGTCGGGGTTGCTCATGGGTGTGACTGCTTGACGTGGGATAGGCTTCCAGCCTGTCATCTTCGGGTCTCTCGCGGAATCACAGGCTGGAAGCCTATCCTCCTTTTACCTAACCCCGCACTTGTCCGACGCCATGAACGAGGTACTTGTAGCTCGTCAACTCGACCAGCCCACATGGCCCGCGTGCGTGGAACTTGTCGGTGCTGATGCCGATCTCGGCACCCAGGCCCAACTCGCCGCCATCGTTGAACCGCGTACTCGCGTTCACCATCACTGCCGACGAATCGACCGCAGCGGTGAATTGGCGAGCGGCAGCCTGGTCATTGGTGACGATCGATTCGGTGTGGTGCGAGCCGTACTCGGTGATGTGATCGATGGCCTCCTCAATGGAGTCGACCACGCGGGCCGAGAGGATCAGGTCGAGGTACTCGGAGCGGTAGTCCGCATCGGTCGCGAGCTTGGCTTGCGGCCAGAATTGACGAATCCGCTCGTCCCCCCGGACCTCCACCCCATGTGCTTGCAGCTCCGGCCCGGCGAGCGGCAGAAACCGATCCGCGATGTCCGCATGCACCAGCAGACTCTCGGCGGCGTTGCAGACTCCCGGTCGTTGGCACTTGGAGTTGATGAGAATTCGCACGGCCATCGGCAAGTCAGCGGCGGCGTCGACGTAGACGTGGCACACGCCGTCATAGTGCTTGATGACCGGCATCTTGGCCTCGGCCATGACGCGCTCGATGAGTGACTTGCCGCCGCGCGGGATGGTCACGTCGATGTATTGCGGCAGCTTGAGGAAGTGCCCCACGGCGTCGCGGTCGATGGTCTCCACGAGTTGCACCGCATGCGGGGGCAGGCCGCAGGCTGCAAGTGTCTCCGCCAGCACGCGGTAGATGGCGAGGTTGCTGTGCAGGGCCTCTTTCCCCCCGCGCAGGATCACCGCATTACCGCTCTTCACGCAGATCGCCGCAGCGTCGGCGGTGACGTTGGGCCGCGACTCATAGATGAAGAACACCACGCCCAGCGGCACCCGCACCCGCGTCACCACCAGCCCATTGGGACGGGTCTGGCTGTCGATGATCCCCTCCAGGGGATCGGGCAGATGGGCCACCTCTTCCAAGGTCGAGGCCAGTTTCTCGATCCCGGACTCGGTCAGCCTGAGCCGGTCAATCGCCGCCGCATTCAGGCCATACCCCGGGGCCGCCTCCAGATCGCGGGCGTTCTCACGCACCAGCGTCGGCACTGCGCGTCGCAACCCGGCTGCCGCCTCGCGCAGCCAGCGGTTTCGCTGCTCGCCAGAGACGAGGGCCAGTGCGCGGCTGGCCGCCCGAGCCTGCTGAGCGACACGCAATGTGTATTCGGAGAGATCGTGCATGAGGGGAGTATTCGAGGTCGGACGGGGAGTGTCAACTGGATTTCTTGGCCAAATGTCCAACGTCCGGCGGTTGCAAGGAGTCGTCAGACCATCACATGCCGGGAGTGTCGTCTTTCGCTCCGCGAAAGGACACCCTTTCGCGGAGCGAAAGGCGACACTGATTGAGAGACAGTCCACACCCCCTGGGCTTCGTCTGCGTGTGGCATCAGTATGGCTCGGCCAGCAATCCGGCTTCCCGTGTCACTCGCTGCGCGATGGCGTCGACCACATCGGCTTCCAGCGGAGACACATAGCTCTCTGCCGGTTGCCGGGCCACGGTGTAGACCTGCACGCGAGCGATCTGGCCTCCGGCGTTGACGATCTCCTGCAATCGCTCGACGTAGGCGGTGATTTCGGCGGTCGGCGGCCCGACTCCATGCACCTGCATGAACAGGCTCTGGATGACGATCGGCCTCGCCTTTGCAGCCAATGCCAGATTGTCGAGCACCCGACGAAACGGGATCGAGGTCCGGTCGATCAACCGGTAATACGCCTCCGTCCCCGCATCCAGTTTGGCCCAGATTTCACCCTGGTTCTGGTCGAGGATGGCCAGCCCCCGCTCGACCGCCGGACGATGGAACATCGTCGCATTCGTAATCAGGACCATCTTCACCGAGTCGAGGCCCAGCTTCCGCTTCCGCTCAGCCGCCCGCTCCATGATGACATCGAAGTTGCGATAGGTCGTCGGCTCGCCGTCCCCGCTAAACGCCATGTCGTTGAGTCTTTGGAGTGACTCCGGCACCGAGGCGAACTGCGGGTGCGTAAAGATCTCCCCGCTCGCGACCCACACGAGCATCGCCTCCAACTCGGCCAGTAACTGATCGAACTCCACAAACCGAGTCTCAGCCACGCTGCGACGGTCGACCTGGCAGTAAATGCAGTCGAAGTTGCACACCTTGTCGGGATTGAGGTTCACCCCGACAGAAATACCCCGGCTGCGGCGCGAGAGGACCGGGTAAACGAATCGATTCTGTTCGAACTCGCGCGGGTGCCGGGTATGTTGCGGAAGGATGTTCACGATCCCATTGTAGGATGGGCAATCCTGCCCGTCCCCTCCGGCACGAGAGACTCGTCATTGCTACTCAGCGTCGAGCGCTCACCGACTTGGTGTCGGTTCGTCACGGGTGAGCGACTCCCCGATCAAAGTCTTCCCCCATCGATTGAGTCACTCGGCGCTCGGCGATGGGCAAGATTGACTCACCCGACAATAGTTTTTGATTTCTCCACTGACCAATTGGCTCGCTGGCCAGCTAAGATTCGGTCGGTCGGTCGGGTGGGCGATGTATGGGGAGGGAGTCTATGAAGACGATTGTGCAGCCATCGCAGCAGCGGTTGTTTGATCCGTTTGAGGGAGTCATCTCGGGGGCGGGGTGGCAGCTGATGTTTCGGTCGGTGTTGCTGGAGCGGATGCCGGTGGGGCGACTCTGGAAGGGAATGTCGGAGGACCAGGGGCGGACTTCGGCGGAGCTAAATTCCATGCTGGGACTCTTGCTCATTCGGGAGTTTCCGGGGTGGACGGTGCCGCAGGCGCATGAGGCGGTTTTGTTTCGATCGAACGTGTAGTACTCGCTGAATTTCGAGCCGGGGCATGAGATCACGCAGCGGACGATTGAGCGGCATTTGCAGCGGATGCAGCTGGGCGAGGGGCTCGGCGAGAAGTTGTTTCAAGAGGTCACCGACACGCTGCTGACCTCGCTGGAAGTCAAGGTCCAGAAGCCGCGGTTGGACTCGACGCATGTGCTGAGCGACATGGCCTGCATGGGTCGAGCGCGGATGATTGGTGTGGCTCTGCGGCGGTTCATCAAGAAGGTGCGGCAGCACGACGCAGCGCTGCCCAAGATCGTCGACCGCCTGACCGGAGCCAGTTCCGGGTTGACGCGGTTTGAGTACGCGGACATGGGTGTGAGACGGGTTTCACTTCCGTACGACGGACTTCCGAGTCCGTCGCAGCCGTGACAACGGCGGAATTGACGGACAAGGATGTCCGTCATACTATGCTTTCCTCATCCCCTGACCCTCTTCACTATGTTCCTGATCGACACTCATGCCCATCTCGACGAGCAATCGTTCGAGTCGGAAATCGACGAAGTGATCCAGCGGGCGCAGGCGGCTGCGGTGCGGGGGATGGTCACGATTGGGACCACGGTGGACTCGTGTCGCCGGGCGATCGCGCTGGCGGAGAAGTACCCGGCTGTGCGGGCGGCGGTGGGGATTCATCCGAACTATGTGTCGCAGGCGGCGTTCGAGGATTGGGGCCTGGTGTGCGAGATGGCCCGGCACCCGCGAGTCGTCGCGCTGGGCGAAACGGGACTGGACCGGTACTGGGACCACTCGCCGATTGAGTTGCAGGTCGACTACTTCGAGCGGCATCTGGCCCTCTCTCGCGAGACTGGCAAGCCGTTCATCGTCCACTGCCGAGAGGCCGAGGCGGAGACGCTCGAGGTGCTGGAACGGGATGCGAAACTCGGCCCGCTGAACGGGATCATGCACTCGTTCTGCGGCAGCCTTGAGACCGCCGCCCGGTGTGTCGAACTGGGGATGCTGCTGTCATTCTCGGGGATGCTGACCTACAAGAAGAATGACGCCCTGCGGCAACTGGCGGCCACCGTGCCGCGCGACCGACTCTTGGTCGAGACCGACTGCCCATACCTGGCCCCGACGCCGCATCGAGGAAAACGCAACGAGCCGGCGTTCGTGCGCAACACGGCACAGGTTCTGGCGGAAGCGTGCGGGCTGACGCTTCCAGAGATGGCAGAGATTACGACCGCCAACGCCCGGCGGGTGCTGGGATGGCGAGATGATTGATCGAGATCGTGCGTGGTCATTCTTCCTACCGGTTAGTACTGTCAGTTGGCGATGGTTTCTTTTTGAGGAGTCAATGATTGCCCATCGTCACACCTCGGTGCAAGCACTTGAATCCGCATTCAAACACAGCCCCGTAATATGCGATGACCTCGACTTCTTCGAATTGATTGCGTTGGGCCATGGAATCCGGGTTCATCCGACTATTTTGGGGGATGGCCGTAAATCGGCGGGATTTTCCAAGGCATAGCTCCGATGTCCAACGGTTGCCTAGGGATAAGGATTTCTATTCGAATGCCGTCGCCAGGGGAAGCGGAGGCAGGCTCTGCTGGGAAGCAACCTGCCAAGGAATATCCTGGCCTCCGATGCGCCAAGTGAGTGTCCGACCCTGGCCGAGGGTTCTCGGCCAGGGTCGCTGCCCAAGTCCTTCACTTGGACATCGGAGCAGGCTGCCCGACGTGCAGCGGAAACGGTCGAACTGGACGGCTGGGCGCGGCGTAATTCGTCGTTCGAAACGGCGTGAAAGACTGGTCTTTATCGACGAGTCGTCAGTCACGACGAGCATGTTGCGTCTGTGGGGTTGGGGGCCACGAGGGGAGCGC
>JAYTWO010000453.1:0-2053 GCA_043743415.1 Planctomycetota bacterium | reverse complement strand
TGGGCCTCGACTCACGCAAGCTGGAGGTGCCGGGGCGGAAGCGGTTGGACATCGATCACGGGCAGGCGATTGAGGGGATCATTGCGTAATGTCAGTCTGACACTTGGCATCATCATCCCTTCCGGAATCGACAGACTCTGTACTACTCACGTCACAAATTTGCGCACGTTGCACAAATTTCCGATGGCCCGAAGACTTCTGTACCCCGAAGGGGTTTCACATCACAGCCCAGGGTCGCGACGCAGGAGCGCACCCTGGGAAACGTGGACTCGGGAAGCCCAACCCTGAAGGGGTTGAACACCCGCGTGACCGATGGAGAACCCCTTCAGGGTTCGTCCCCCGAGAGGCTTGACCCAGGGTGCGCTCCCTTCGGTCGCGACCCTGGGCTGTGATGTTTCACCCCTTCAGGGTGCAGAGACCGTCTCGACGAAGAGTGGTTTCTGGCTGACTGCTGACGGCTTCCCCTTCGGATGCGGATGTGCCGCGCTGGGATAGTCTCATGCCTCTCGCCCACGGCGGGGTGGCCCGGACACTGCTTTGAGTGTCTGGGTTGTGCAACAACAAGAGGTTACGGTGGATATGTTCGCCTTTCAATCCCTCTTGTTCCTTCGTCACCCAGACATCCAAAGCGTTGGCTGAGCCACACCCCGTGTAAAACCCCTTCAGGCAACGCCGTGAAGGTTTTTCGCAAGGCGTTTCCCAGTGTTCTGCCCCCTCTCCCCCACAATCGAGGCTGCATTCGGAGAGGACTCCACTGTGGGGGAGAGGGGGCAGACACACGCGACTGCCTACTATTCTGAGGCACACACTTGCCTAAGATCGCCCCCTCACTGCTGGGATAATTGACCGCCGATGGGTTAGACTACGCGGCTGAGTCCCAGCGCGCTGGCCGACTGTCGCCATGGCGGGCAGCGGGCGCGACTGGACACCGACAAATACTCCTTCGAGGATTGAGAGCGAATGAGAGCGATTGCATATCTTCTGGGCACGGCGGTCTGCCTGTCCTTCCTGGCGGGCGGAGCGAATCTCCGGGCGGCAGATGAAACCGAGGCGGGGTTCCACTCGCTGTTCAATGGCACCAGCTTGGACGGCTGGAAACCGTGGGCCGGGGACGAGGGGTTCTGGCGGATCGAGGACGGGGCGATCACCGGTGAATCGACCGCTGAGAAGCCGCTGGGGCACAACACGTTCCTCGCTTGGGACAATGCCGAAGTGGATGACTTCGAACTGCGGTTGCAGTTCAAGCTGACCGGCGACATGGCGAAGGCCAACAGCGGGATTCAGTTCCGCGGCCAGCAAAATCCGGACGGACACGTCGTCGGGTATCAGGCCGACATTGATCTGGCGGGGAACTGGGCGGGGGCTCTCTATGACGAGGCTGGTCGCGGACTGCTCGCCGGGCGTGGCAAGAAGGTGAAGATCGCCGTCGATGGAAAGAAAGACGAAGCCAGCGGCGACGAGGCGGCCCTCGTGACGGCGGGCGAGTGGCATGACTACTCGATCACCGCGCAGGGCAATCACATCACCCTCAAGATCAACGGCAAAGTGACCAGCGAAGTGTGGGACGACCAGAAGGACGCCGCGAACGATCCGAACAAGCAAGCCGACCGCATCGGGATGCTGGCCTTGCAAATGCACTCCGGTCCGCCGCAGAAGGTGCAGTTCAAGAACATCCGCATCAAGCGGTTCAAGCTGACCGAGGGGAAAAAGGTCGTCTTCATCGCCGGGAACCCGAGCCACGGCTGGGGTTCGCACGAGCACAACGCGGGCTGCCTGCTGCTGGCCAAGCGGCTCAATGAGTCGGGTCTGCCGGTGATCGCGACGGTCTACCGCAGCGGCTGGCCGAAAGACCCGACCGCCCTCGACAACGCCGACACAGTGGTGTCGTACTGCGATGGGGGCGGGGGGCATTACCTCAACGACCGGCTGGATGATTTCCAAAAGGTTGTCGACACGCGCGGGGTCGGACTGGTCTGTATTCACTATGGAGTGGAGACCACCAAGGGGCCGTGCGGCGATCACTTCCTGAACTGGATCGGTGGCTACTTCGAGC
>JAYTWO010000452.1:0-29217 GCA_043743415.1 Planctomycetota bacterium | reverse complement strand
CCCCTCCACTCACCGAACTCCATGACACCCAACAGGCGGAGTATGAACCATATTCAGTTTCCCTGAAAGACCTCATTCTGGGCCGCGTAGAGAATAACTCCGATCGGAAGCAACTTGTTGGCAGACAACGCTGGAGTTTCAAAGACTTCCGCCTCCAGATTCTTTAAGACTCATTTTGGCGGACACAGACAATACAAAGCGGCCTGCCGAGATGAAGCCAACATCCTGAAGATGCTGAAGAAGATCAACGAGTGACTTCGGATCACTTTTCGCCCGGTCGTTTTACCAAGAGGGGGGACTGGAAACGGCAGGGAGTCTCTGAACACCTCGGTACGGTCGGATGCGCGCCTCGACAAAAAATCATCCCCCCCTTCCACGTGAAAGTGGGTGCCCATCGTTCCGTTGTTCCATCGTTCCACATTCACTTGGAACACTTTCTCATCGCTGCTTGACCCAGCGAGATAACGCGAAACACTGCAAAAACGTCAGAATTCGTAATCGTTTCATGTCGTGACTCGGAACACTCAGCCCTTAGTTATGCGGACCACACAGCGTGAGACGCGAATCAATGGCGAGTCGATCGATGTCGAATGAATCCAGTCCTCCCCAACCGTTGGCCTACCGCCCTCGCGAGGCAGCCAAGGTATTGGGAATCTCTGAACGGCTGTTGTGGCAACTGACGCATGACGGGCATGTCCCGTGCGTGCGGATTGGGACCGGGAAGCGCCGGGCGGTTCTGTACCCGGTGACGGAGCTGCAAGCGTGGCTGACCCGGCAAGTGGAGAGCGAGCGACCGGCAGTGGGGAACGGGGGGGAGGCATGACCCCTTTGCAGTTCGTGTTGTCGCTGCTCCCGGACGCCAAAGAGACGGGGGACGGCTGGAAGACGTGTTGCCCGGCGCATGAGGACACGAACCCGAGTCTGTCGATCAGGGAAGGGGACGATGGCCGGGTACTGTTGTATTGCTTCGCAGGGTGTTCACTCGATGCTGTTTGTGAGGCGGTCGGGTTGAAGCCAGCCGACTTGTTTTCGAAGACTCATCCGATGTCTACGCCTACGGAACCCCACCAAAGTCAGGGGAAACAGGGGAACCGTAGACGGGGTGAGCGGGAACCGGACGGGAGGGTGTTCGCCACATCGGCGGAAGCGGTCACGGAACTCGAACGGTCGATGAGACGGAAGGCCGATTCCTCCTGGACCTACCTCGATGCCGCTGGTGACCCCGTGGGGATCGTCCAACGCTGGGACTTGCCCGGTGGTAAAAAGACTTTCCGCCCGGTGAGTCGTCATCCAGACGGCTGGCGAATCGGCGGGATGCCCGACCCGCGCCCGCTGTATCACTTGCCGGAGTTGGCTGGGGCTTCCCACGTGTTTGTCACGGAAGGGGAGAAAGCCGCCGACGCTGCCCGGTCGATTGGACTGACAGCAACTACATCGGCGGGGGGTGCAAACTCAGCCGAGAAAACTGACTGGGGGCCGCTGGCCGGTAAGGAAGTTGTGATCCTTCCAGATAACGATAAACCCGGCAAGAAGTACACGGAAGCCGTGACTGCGATTCTGTTGAGTCTCGACCCGCCCGCCGTGGTGAAAGTGGTCAACCTCCCCGACCTGCCGGACCACGGGGATATCTTCGACTGGGTTGAAATGCGTGGCGATGCCGTAGAACCAGAGGAACTCCGAAAAATAGTGGAAGGCATGGCTGATGTGGCCGAATTCAGCACTCTACCGAAGTCCCGCAAAAGTTCGCCGAAAAACGGACACTCCGAAGCCGTGTTCACCCGGCTTTCGGATGTTGTGGAAGAAGAACTCGCCTGGCTTTGGCCGGGACGGATTCCACTCGGGAAGCTCACTCTTCTGGCTGGTGATCCGGGTTTGGGGAAGTCGTTTGTGACGATCGACATGGCCGCCCGCGTCTCGACGGGGACGCCGTGGCCGGACTGTCCCGGTGACTCTCAGCCACCGGGGACAGTCATCTTGTTCAACAGCGAAGATGGCATCGCCGATACAGTTGTTCCGCGATTGAAACAAGCGGGCGGGGAGTTGTCGCGAGTCATCGCAATGGAGGGGGTTCAATGGACCGATGATGAAGGACAAGAGCATCAGAGAGGGTTCTCACTCGACCGAGATTTGCCGAATCTGATCGATGTCTTGAAGTCCAATCCCGATACGCGGCTGGTGGTGATTGATCCGATTTCGGCTTACTGCGGTAGCACGGACTCCCACAAAAACGCGGATGTCCGGGGCTTGCTGGCTCCACTGGCTCAGATGGCCATTCAGTACAGGGTGGCCGTGGTGATGGTGACGCACCTTTCCAAAGGGTCCGGCGGAAAGGCTGTCTACCGAGCAATGGGATCGTTGGCGTTCGCAGCTGCGTCGCGAGCCGTCTGGAATGTGGTGAAAGATCACGAAGACGACCAACGTCGGTTGATCCTGTTGGCCAAGATGAACGTCTGCCAAGAGTCGACCGGGTTAGCCTACCGCTTGACTGACGGGCGGGTTTGTTGGGAAGAAGCTCCCGTTCAGATGACAGCCGACGAACATCTGGCCATGGAAGAAACGCCACGGCAAAGAAGTGCCGGTTCGGGAGAGGCGTTGAGTGAAGCGAAGGTCTGGCTTGCCGAGACCCTGGCGACTCAGTCAATGCTGGCATCACATGTTCACGACCTGGCTGACGATGCGGGTATCTCGACAGCCACTCTGAAGCGGGCCAAGAAGGGGGCCGGAGTGAGGTCGGAGCGAATCGGATTCGGTCGAGATTCAACCTGTTGGTGGACGATCCGACCGCCAGCCCAGATAGCCGACGACGACAGCGATAACGACGATATGTCACCATAGATGTTCATCGCTCCCCGGACTCCCAGATATTGCGCCCCTATGTGGGAATCCCTGAGTTTCTGCATAGAGTCTCAAGCTGAGTGTGTCCGGGGGAGTCGTGAACCTCTATGTGGGATATCGAGCTGACCTTCCATTCGACAACGGACTCGAATACTATTCTTTACGAATAGCATAGAAGGAACTCACCATGCCAAAGAAACCTCCCGACCTACTGACCGACCAACTCCGCCAAGCCATCGACGATTCCGGCCTGACTCGTTACCGCATCATGAAAGAATCCGGCATCAGCGAATCCACGCTGAGCAAGTTCCACCTGGGGCAACGCGGGCTTTCGATGGAAGCCCTGAACGCCCTGGGGCAATGTCTCCAACTGACGATCACACTCGGACGCAAGCCCATCAAAGAGGGGAAGTAACCGATGGCCAGTATCTCGACGGATGCTAAGGGGCTGCGGAAGCTCCAGTTCACCGACCCGACGGGAATCCGGAAGACCGTCTATCTCGGCAAGATGACGGCCAAGAACGCCGGGACACTCCGGGGACACATCGAGAAGCTACTGATCGGCGTGATCTCAAAGTTACCTGTTGAACCGGAGACGGCGCAGTACGTCCGGAAGCTGGAACCGGTTCTTTTCTCGAAGCTGTCCCGCGTGGGGCTGGTGGCTTCGCGAGGATCATCCAGCCTGGAAGCCTTCATTGAGGAATACATCGCCAGCCGGAACGACGCCAAGCCATCCACGAAGACGGTCTGGAAGCGGACTCGGAAGCATTTGCTGGCCTTCTTTGAGGGAACTGCCTCGCTTCGATCGATCACCAAGTCGACTGCCAAGGGGTTCCGGCAATACCTGATTGGTGAAGGGCTGGCCGAGAACACTGTCCGCCGAACCTGCGGAGTGGCCAAACAGTTCTTTGCCGACGCACTCGACCGGGAGTTGATCGAGGCCAACCCTTTCAAGCAACGCGACATTCCCACCACCACGGGCAGCAATCAGGAACGGATGGCCTACATCTCCAATGCAACAGCCAAGGCGGTTCTGGACGCCTGCCCGGATGCGGAGTGGCGTCTTCTATTCGCACTGAGCCGGTTCGCCGGGCTGCGATGTCCGAGTGAACATCTCGCCCTTCGTTGGGAGGACGTGAACTGGGAACGATCCCGCATGACCGTACGATCAAGCAAGACCGAGCATCACGAAGGCGGAGCCATGCGGGTTGTCCCGATCTTCCCGGAGCTGCGCCCGTACCTGGAAGAAGCTCATGAGTTAAACGGAGACAAGAGCGAATTCGCCATCGCACGCTATCGGGATTCCAACACGAACCTGCGAACTCGATTGCTCAAGATCATCAGCCGGGCTGGCGTGAAGCCCTGGCCGAAGTTGTTTCACAATCTGCGGGCCAGCTGTGAAACCGATCTCGCAAAGATTCATCCCATCAAGGCGGTCTGCGATTGGATCGGGAATTCGATCACCATGGCGCAAAGGCACTATCTGCAAACAACGGAGGAAGATTTTGAGCGCGCGTCGTGTCTGGAAAATCCGACGCAGAATCCGACGCAGCAACCATCCGAACTACCCCGCAGGGAGTCGCAAGCTAATTCGAATCGCGAGGAAAAAGACTGGAAACCCAGTGTTTCACCTAGCCGGGTAGTGGGCAATGAGGGACTCGAACCCACGACATCCACTGTGTAAGAGTGGCGCTCTAACCAACTGAGCTAATTGCCCCGACTGGGGTATCTTCGTGGTTTTGGGGCTGGGTGTCAAAGAGGTGGTTCTGGTTGCCATCAGTCACGTGTGTGCATCAGAAAAGTAGGTACCACATTTGACGATGAACACCCAGTTGCCAGGTCAAGGGGAAAAACTCTGCGTTCTCTGCGCCTCTGCGTGACACTTTCATCAGGCCACGGATCAGAGGAATCTCACGCAGAGGCGCAGAGATCGCAGAGGCTGCCAGACCAGCTCGCCACGCCCGCAGACGGGGCCACATGTCGTCCGTATTCCGTGGTGAATTCCTGCCTACTTTTCTGAGGCACACCTGTGGATGTGCGTTCTTCCAGCCGGAGCTTGGGAACAAGAACTAAACCTGTTAGCTTGTTCGCATTGTCCCATTCCGTGTCCGCTCATTGCCCCCCCCTACCTGCCCGCATGAACCAGCCCATTCCCCTTGGCCTCTCCCCGTCCTTTGGTTTCGGCGACCGCACCGGTCTGGCCACGCCCGGTCATGTCGCGGCCATGCAGCGGGCCGGGGGCGGCATTCTGCCGATCTTCCCGCAGCAGTCGATCCGCGAGATGGCCCGCACTCAGCGGACGCCGCAGCAGGTCATGAATGAGGCTCTCGCGGGGGCCGCAGCTGCGGGTTGGACCGGCGTGACGGGGGCGGATGCGGACCATCTGAAGACGCCCGAAGATGTCAACGTCACCGCGGCGGTCGGGTTCACGTTCTTCACGATTGATCCTTCGGGAGATGTCGACCAGCACGCCGACAACTACAACGAGGCCCTGGTCGTTACACGGTTTGCTGAAGTGCGGAGCGAGGTGCCGTGGATCGTCGCGTATCGCGGAAAGAGCGTCACGCTCTCCACTGGCTCGAAGATCGAGTTCACCGAGCCAGTGCTGCTGCGAGCCGCTGTCAAGTACGGGCGGGCAATCAATACGGCAGTGCGTCTCTCCGACCATATCCGCAAGACCTGCGAGGGACTCGGCCAGGGCTTCGAGATCGAACTCAGCGTCGACGAGACCGAGCAGCCGACGACTTTGGCCGAGCACTACCTGATCGCGGACCAGTGTCTGCAGCGCGGAATGAAACTGGTCAGCCTCGCACCGCGATACATCGGCGATTTCGAGAAGGGAGTCGACTACAAGGGCGACCTCGCCGCGTTGCGACTCTCGCTGGCCGATCATGCGGCGATTGCGAACATGCTGGGACCGTACAAGCTGAGCCTGCACTCGGGGTCGGACAAGCTGTCGATCTACACCGACTTTGCGAGAGCCACTCAGGGCCGGTTCCACGTGAAGACGGCGGGAACGAGTTACCTGGAGGCTCTCCGCGTGGTGGCCCGGCACGAGCCGTCGCTGTTTCGCCGCCTGGTGACGTTTGCCCGAGAACGGTACGACACCGACAAGGCGACCTACCACGTTTCGGCGACGCTGGCCTCGGCCCCGGCGGCGGAGCAGGTGAGCGACAACCTCGAGTTGGAGCGGCACTATCTGGAGCTGTGGAGCGATGTCCCGAGCGGGAAGGGATTCACCGCACCGGGCCGTCAGATCCTGCACTGCACGTTCGGGTCGACGCTGACACACCCCGAGTTCGGCCCGCTGGTGAAGTCGGTCGTGGCCTCACATCCGGAGACGTATCGCGAGGTTCTGGCGGATCACTTTGCGCGGCATCTGGAGGCACTCACGGCGGGGATGTGAGGGGCTGAACGAGATTCTAGAATCCCCCGAATCGGTCGCTGACAGCCAACCCCCGATTGCAGTGAGGCCCTCGAATCGGAATAATCGACCCCGCCGGGCGGTGTGACATTTCTCTGCATTCCGATCATTACGGTCCGCCCCTCTCCACTGAAAGCCGTCGTCATGGCCAATCTGATCCTCCTCGTGGCAGGACAAGCGAAGACCTACGAGCTCAAACACGGAGATAATTTTCTCGGTCGGTTACCGGAGTGCGACATCCAGATCGACTCCACCATGGTGTCGCGCAAGCATGCCCGCGTCTATCCGCAGGATGGGCGGTTCTATATCGAGGATCTCAAGAGCGGGAACGGGTCGTTCGTGAATGGGCAGCGAATCTCCGCCCCCACACAGCTCAAGAACGATGACCGCATCAAGTTTGGTCCGGTTCTGTTTCGCTACGAAGGTGACGCCTCCGAGTCGAGTTCCGGTTCGTCTGTGGCGGCGGCGGATCCCTCCGCCTCCTCAGCGGTCACGTATCACAAGGACGACACCTCCTCGACGATTACCGACCGCATCAGCGGCAACGCGTTCGATATGCTCGATGTTCAACCAGCTGCCAAACTCAAGGCCGTCCTGGAGATCACCAAGAGCCTGGCCGGGACGATCGACATCGACAAGATCCTGCCCAAGGTGCTGGACACTCTGTTCGGGATTTTCCCCCATGCCGATCGCGGGTGCGTCCTGCTGCTGGACGATCGGACCCAGCAGATGATCCCCCGCGCGATGAAGCACCGCCGCGCCGACGCGGACGATTCGGTCAAACTGTCGCGGACGATCCTCAAGGCGGTGATGAAGTCGAAGGAGACGATCCTCTCCGCCGATGCTTCGAGCGACTCGAAGTTCAATGCCAGCGAGTCGATCTCCTCGCTCTCGATTCGGTCGATGATGTGCGCCCCGCTGATCGGGCTCAACGGGGATGTTCTCGGCGTGATCAATATCGACACGCAGAACCCCCTCGCCCAGTTCAAAAATGAGGACGCCCAACTGCTGGCCGCCGTGGCTGTCCCCGCGGCCCTCGCCTACGAAGGAGCCCGACTGCTCCAGTCCTATATCGAGAAGCAAAAGCAGGACAACGAGATGAACATCGCCAGCGCGGTCCAGCTGGCCTTGCTACCCGAGCGGATGCCAGAGGTGGAGGGGTACTCATTCTTCGCCATGTACGAGTCGGCCCAGGCGGTCGGCGGCGACTACTACGATGTCTTCCCGCTGGCGAATGGGAAGATCGCGATTGCGTTTGGCGATGTGGCGGGCAAGGGGGTGCCAGCCTCACTGATTATGTCGCGGATCTCGACCGTGGTGCGGTCCGTCGTGGAGTTCGTCGACGATGTGAGCCAGGCGATCGAGAAGATCAATGGGCACATGTGCGCCCGGGCCGTCGAGGGTCGGTTCGTGACCTTCGTGCTGATCATTCTCGATCCCGTGAAGCACACGATGTCGCTCACCGTTGCCGGACACATGTCACCGATCATCCGCAAGCCAGACGGCACTCTGGAAGAGTTCCCCGATGAAATCGTCGGAGTTCCCCTGGGAGTCGTCGATGGCTATCCGTTCGATGTCGTCACGCGCGACATCGGCCCCGGTGAAACCGTCGTGATCTATACCGACGGAGTCAGCGAAGCCATGAACGCCGCAGGCGATCTGTACGGCACAGACAAGCTGCGAGCCTTGGTGACCAAGACCCCTGGTGACACCCAGAAGCTCGGCACAACCATTCGCGCCGATGTCCGCAAACACGCCGGCAGCTTTCCGCAGAATGACGACATTACGCTGATGGTGTTCGGTCGAAACGCCTGATGACCATGATCGGCGATTTCTCCGATATCTCAGAGGCGACCCGGCCAGGGAGCAACCGAGTCAGGAACAAGTAATACGCGGGGACGCATGAGGGCATATCCGTCGTGCGGCCCAAGTGCGGTCCCCCTTGTGGCTTGGCCCCGCCTTCGACAACATACTCCTCACACGCGATCCTCGACCTCCTCCCCCCGCCTCCCTCCCATGAAACAAACCGCCGTCGTCAACTTCGCCCCTCAAAAAGGCTCCGTCGAACTCCGCCAGGTCGAACGTCCGACCATTGGCGATGAAGACATCCTCCTGAAGGTCGGGGCCGTGGGCGTCTGTGGCAGCGACCTCCATCAGTGGACTGCCGATCACAGTTGGCCAGTCAACTACCCGGTGATCCTCGGGCACGAGTTCGCCGGGACGATCGAGCAGGTGGGCTCGCGCGTCGCTGGGTGGAAGGTCGGCGACCGGGCCTGTAGCGAGACAGCTGCGGTGATCGATCCGAATAACCCGATGTCGCGGGCCGGTCTGTACAACCTCGACCCGACGCGCAAGGGGTTCGGGTACGGGGTCGACGGGGCCATGACGGAATACGTAAAGGTACCGTCACGGTGCCTGCACAGGGTTCCGGACGGGCTGGCGTTCGACCGGGCGTGTCTGACCGAGCCATGCTGCGTAGCGTACAACGCGGTTGTCATGAACGGGGCCGTGAAGCCGGGGGACCGCATCGTGGTCCTCGGGCCGGGACCGATTGGTTTGCTCTGTGCGGCGATGGCGCGGCTGCAAGGCGGCATCGTGGCGGTGGTCGGCCTGGAGCGGGACCGCGTGCGGCTCGACATCGCCAAGCAGTACGGCTGTGAGGTGGTGGTCGGCGACTGCCGCGATTGGGCGATGGCCGGGGATGGCCTGGGCGTCGATGGCGTCGTTGACGCCGCAGGCATCTCGCTGACCCTCAAGACCGCCATCGACATCGTGCGTCCCGCCGGTTGGATCTCCAAAGTCGGCTGGGGCCGCGACCCCATCAACTTCTCCCTCGACCCGATGGTGCAAAAGAACGTCACCATGAAGGGCAGCTTCAGCCACAACTGGGCCATGTGGGAGCGAGTCCTGCGGCTGCTCTCCACCGGCATCCTGAACATCGACCCCGTCGTCGGCGGAACCTGGACCCTGGACCACTGGCACGAAGCCTTCGAGTCCATGCACAGCGGCCAGATCGCCAAAGCCGTGCTCACGCCGAAGTGAGAGAATCTCCCGCCAGAATGACTGCCGAAGTCTTCCGAGACTTCGGCAGTCTAGTGCCCAACGAGATCGCAACTCCGGAAGGTTATCTGTCAGCGGGACTTCCCAAGTTGGGTCGCGAGGGATCGGCGCAGACTGAAGAGGTTCTCGTATCGAGAGTCACGTCCGGGCCAACCTCCCGCGCCGCTAGCACACCGGAATCCCAAAGCAATAACCGGTGCTACCCCGCTGCGGCCTTGTCAGGACACAGAATTGGAGTGGGGGAGTACAGGCTTTAACCTGCCCCGGAGCAGCCTAATGGCTGGACTCCCCCCCCCCCCTTCAAGCGTTGACTGGACCCTCGGAGTTGTTTCACCCCCAGAAAACTGGACTCCTCCACACCCAGTGACGGAAGCAGAGTGATTACTGCGGCACAAGGTTCGGTGCCGTCGGTGTCCCAGGTGTTGCATTGCCAGCGTTCTTGTTGCTGCCAAACGACTTGATTACACCGCCACTGGCAAGACTCAGACCGGTGGGGTTGTTGGTGATCGTGCAATTGCTGAGTCGAACAGTCGAAACAGCACCCTGCGCGTTGATTCCGATCGTTCCGTTGTTCGTCGTCACACAATTTTCCAGGTTCAGATCCGCGGCCACTGGAGTCGTGGAGTTCGAGAACCCGAAAGTCAAACTCCTGGCAGCCATGCAGTTGCGGGCCGTGACCTTCGAGCTGTCGCGCACGCTGAGGCCTTGCCGGCAGTTCGCCATGGTCACGTTGTCCAGCGAGGCCTCAACCGAACTGGTCGTGTTGGGCTGAATCAAGATTGCGCCGCTACCCACGATAGTGGTGCCGATGTTCTGAAAGTCGGTGTCCTTGACGAAGAGTTTATTCAGGGCACTCGAACTGGCTGACGGTTGGCAATCCAAGCCCTGAGTCGAGAATCCAAAGATCCTGCAGTTCTCCACATGCAACGATTCCCCAGACAGGAATCGGATGCCGTTGACTCCTGGGGAAACAGTCGTGCCCCCATTGATCGACAAATTGCGGAGGATCACCCTGGAGCCAGCGGTGTGTGCATCAAAAAAATAGGCAGGGCTTTCCTACGGAGCCACTGCTTCTGGAAACCCCAGCCAGGAACATCGTGTCTGGCTGTGGTTGGGGGGGGGGGGATTTTCTCACACAAAGGCACGAAGGCACGAAGGCCGTCCGAACGGGGTGTTGATCCATGGGGAATGAGGGGATACCGCGTTCTGCCTCAGCCAGTAACCATCGCCCGCACCGACCTCCGAACCACCTCAAGACTCACCCCCGCGCTGGTCCCCCTTTGTGCCTTCGTGCCTTTGTGTGAGCCATTCCACTTCCTCTGCCAACGGGTCCCCGCGTCTCAGGTGGCCGAGAGGCTTCTGGATGGAATGCATACTTTTCTGATGCACACACGAGCCAGCGGGGGAGGCGTCATTGATAATGACGCCGCTCGTACCCGACGCTAGAATCGATGCAAAGGATCCACCGCCGTCGATCGTGATCGACTTGGTGATCGTGACGGCCCCGAAGCCACCCGCATCCAGGACGTTGATCTCGCCACCATCAGCCGTCTTCGAGATGGCACCCGCGAATGTCTTGCACGGGGCCGTGCGGCTGCACGGGTTGGCGTCGTCGCCGACTCCCGACACCCAAGTCCGCGTGGCCTGCGCCTGTGCGGAAGAGACACAACTCCACAGCACGACAAACCCCACGACCGTTCCCATCAAATGTCTGATGGTAATCATGATCATTCTCGTTCATCAGTCACTGGACATGGTCGAAACTCGGGCCGACCACCAAGATCCGCCAGTGATAGACACGCGCCCTGGATACCTCATCTTGAAATTCCAACACGGGATCCGAGTGGCTGCGGACTACTGGGATTTTCACCGCACCCACCAGCCACGTCCTCCCCGAAAGTCACTCAGACAGTGGGGAGAGGGGGCGGAAACACGCCACTGCCTACAATTCTGATGCACACACGTGAGCTGCGGCTGGTCCAATCCCCGATATTCAATCCTCGCGAAGTGTGGTAGCCTGCCAAGTACGGAGAGGCGGGGCCGGAACGAGTCGAGTGACTTGGTGCGGACTCGCTGGCGATACTTCAGGAGGCACGATGGAAGCGACAGTGTTGGATGATCAGACGGTGCCGGGACCAAAGCGGCTCGCGCGGGGGCAGCGGCGGGTGCTGGGGGTGCTGCTGGAGAAGGCGTTCACGACGCCGGATGTGTACCCGTTGACGGTCAAGGCATGTACCTCGGGATGCAATCAGAAGAACAACCGCGACCCGGTCACCAACTACTCGGAAGAGCAGGTCCGCGAGATCCTCGACGAACTCCGCGAGGCTGGCGTCGCCGCAGTCGTGCATACCGACGGGGCGCGGGCTGAGCGGTTCCGGCACTACATGCGGAAGCGCTATCCGTTCAGCGAGGTCCAACTCGCCATCCTCACCGAACTGCTGTTGCGAGGCAGGCAACAGCCCGGCGAACTGCGGACGCGGGCCAGCCGGATGACGCCGATCGACAGCCAGGAGATTCTGAAGGCGGCCCTGGTGGATCTGCAGGCTCAGGGGTACGTGCAGGCCAATGGCCCGCTTGATCGACGCGGCGTCGAGGTGGACCACACGTTCTACCTCGATGGGGAGAATCAGAAACTCACCCCCGGAAGCTTCAACGCAGCTGACGCAGAAGACGTACCCGGAGAGGGGACCGCGCGTTCTGGTGGACGAGATCAGCCACTCACCGCGATGTCCGAGGAGATCGCCGCTCTACGGGACAAGGTGTCGCGGCTGGAAGAGCAGATGGAAGAATTTCGGCGAGCCGTCGGACTGTGAGAACGAGTACGAAAGCGACAACAGGGTGATCCCGTGGGGAAACCGAATAGCAATGAGGGTCGAGACGTTCCCGTTAGGGCGGGGACTGGACGTATTGCATTGATAGACGTGAGCGCAGGGGAGCGAAGGAACGACCAGACCCACGAGGTGGGCGTAGAGGCGACTGCCGGGAGTGTCGCCTTTCGCTCCCCGAAAGGACGCTCTTTCTGCCGCCTCTCCCCCACATTCGATGCCGCTTGCGGAGACAACTCCACTGGGGGAAAGAGGGGACAGAATGCAGTGCGGCGAGCCATGCATGATAACTGCACTCGCGTGCGGCTCGGCAGGAGCCTCGCCCTCCCGATCGTGGCCCTCGGGCTATTCCTATTCGCGCTCACCACACCCTCCCCCGCCCAGAAGCCGACCGCAGATCCCGACCTCAAAGGCAGCCTCGGGCGATCGCTCTCCTTTGCACGCGACCGCGAGATGGAGACCCGGCTGCGGGGGGCGCACACAGCGTTTACAGCAGGGCACAGCGTGGACGGGGTGCGGATGCTGGGCGAGTTCTTGTCGCTGCCCGAGCCGCACAACATCCAGGTCGGGTCGACATTTCGGGACATTCGCGAGGAGGCCACACGCCTGCTGCGAACCGGCACCGAGGAGGTCCGCGAACAGTTCCGCCGCGAGACCGAGGTCCGCGCCGCCGGAGAACTGCGCGAGGCCCTGGCCTCCGGCGATGCGGTCGTGCTCGCCGTTGTGGCTGCTCGTTACCCGTTCACTCCGACAGCGCGCGTGTGCGTCGAAACGCTGGCTGAGCAGTTCTATGATCACGGGCGGTTTGATGCCGTCATTCAAGCGGCCCAGCGCTGGATCGAACGCAGCCCTGACCCGCTGAGAGCGGCCCAGACGAGTCCGAAGCTGATCGAACTGTGGACTTCGGCGCTGAAGGAAGTGGGAGCCTCCGACCTCGCAGCTCAACTGGCGGTGCAGTACCCGGTGCCCGTCGAGTCGAGTTCATTTCGAGCGGTCGCAATGGGGCCAGAGACACCCACGGAACGCCCTGCCCCTCCCGAGACAGCAGTCGCCTGGAACGTGAACTCCGAAGTGCCGCCCCCGGCGTTCGTGGTGCTGCGAAAGATCCTCAACGATCTCTCTCGGCAGGGCGTCCAACCTTCGCTGGCCATGCGTCCGCTCGTGCTGGCCGACCGCATCGTGTGGCGCTCGCTGACCGAGATTGTCTGCATCCACCGACACTCGGGAGAGGTGCTATGGCGGAAGCCGATCGTCGATCCCGCGATGGCGATTATCGCCCAACTCAACGCGAAGTCCGACCCCACCCTCGAACGCCGCATGCGGATGCAACTCGGGCATCGCGTGCTGCGGAACTCGATCCTGGGCCAACTGACCAGTGATGGGGAACGTGTGTATGGCATCGAGCAGGCTGTGTACACGAAACCCGCCGCCCTGCCCGCGCCGGTTCCCAATGGGCCTCCGCCCGAAGCGTACTCTCCCGTTCCGGAACTGACGGTGGTGGCCTACTCCCTGGCCGATGGGGCCGTGCAGTGGAAGTCGCATGAGGTGTGGGGCGAGAGGCATCGCGGCACGTATCTCTTCGGGCCGCCAGTGCTGCAAGGCACCCGTCTCTACACGGTCGTGCAGCAGCGGGACCAACTGTTGATGTTGCGAATGGACGCCCGGACCGGGAGCCTGGATGGAGCCAGTGTGTTGGGCGATGCACCGCTCTTGGCTCTGGACCCGCGCCGCATGGCCCAGGCGTGTCCGATTGTGTGGCACAACGGGTTGGCCATCTGTGCGACGGGGGCCGGGGCGGTCGCAGCCTTCGATGTCTACAGCGGCCAATTGAGTTGGGGGTTTCGGCATGCCCGGGATGATGTCGAGGTTTCTCCCAGAATGCTCCAGCCGCCGGTCGACCGGAATGGCTGGTCGTGGATGGCGGGTTGGCAAGCGCCGCAGTTGATGAGGTTCGATGACACACTGGTCTATGCCTCACCCGAGACAAACCAGATTCGGTGTCTGGGAGTCGCGGAAGGGGAGTTACGGTGGGAGGCTCCCATCGCGGGGGCTCGCACATTGGTCGGAGGGAACGGTCAGCGGATCGTGATCGCGGGCAGCGGCTTTGCTCGGTCGCTGCGGTTGTCGGATGGCCGAGTCGAACGCGAGTACGCCACCCCGGTGCCGGTCGTCTCCTCGACCTGGATGGGCGAGGTGTGTCAGTTGGCACTGCGGGACGGTCGGCAAATCGAGTGGAACCCAGCCACCGGGGAGGCCGTGTCATCCTCCCCGAGGGAAGCGGTCAGCGGGGAGCCGCTGTTGGCCTGGGCCGGATCCAAACTGCGCATCGAGGGAACTGCCGAGAAGTCGCTGTTCCGGATGGACCGAGTCGGCCCAGGGATCGAGGTCTCGCCCAGTGTCGTCTTTCGCTCCGCGAAAGAACGTCCTTTCGCGGAGCGAAAGGCGACGATACCGGCGGAGCGAAAGGCGGCACTTCTGACCACCCGCGTGAACGGATTGGCGATGAGGCCCGCGAGTGAGACACCCGCTGCCGGGCCAGTGGCTCCACAGCTCCCGGTCGAGATCGATTGGGCCTCGCGCTCCACGCAGGCCGGGCCGCGTCCGCTGGCGGAGTGGATCGCCGCCGAGAAGACGTATCGCGACCTGCACCGCGCCTTGGTCGAGGGGGAGTTGCCTGTTGCGTTGAACCATCTGTTTCACCTCATCGAGCAGAAGCCGGAGACGTGGGAGGTGGAACTGCTCGCTTCTCGGCTCACCGGGCCCGCGGGAGCCAGTCAGCGGGACACCGCGCGCACCGTCCGACTCGATGCCGTGCTGCGCGGAGTCATGCAGGATCTGTGGGACTCCAGCACACCCGAGCAGCGCAGCGCCCTCCTCCTGGCGTTCCAGCACTGGGCCTCGCTCCCGGCCACTCGACTGCACGACCGCGCACGACCGCTCGAACCACTGAGCTTCCTGCCGCAACGGTCGCTGGAACGCCCCTTCGAGTGGAAGACTCTCAGTGAACTCGCCATCCAGCAACTCGACCTGCGTCGGCGATCGGCTCACGAGGCGGGACCCACAGCTGCGGCGGCTCTCTGGAGGCTGGCTGAACTGTACTTGGAGCGTGGGGACTGGAACGATGCCGCAGGCTTGATCGAGCAGCTGCAACGACGGTTCGGAGACATCGCCGTCCGTGGCGGCCAGACCCCGCGCCAGATTGTGAAGTCACTTCCCGCGTACACACCGATCCTGACGCGGATCGACAGTGATCGCCGGACCGCGTGGCCGGATCGTGAGCCGATCGTGACCTCCAAGGCATCGTACATGGACGCCGATCATCAGGTACCCATCCCGATCCGAGCGGAACGCGGCACGATGTTCGATCATCTGAATGTGACCTATGCCCCGTTCGGGCCGTCTCAGCTGTGGTTCTCGGGACTCGGCAAGAAGAAGTCGTGGACCCTGCCGTTGCACAGCGGGGTTCGGCACCAACGGCAGTCGAACCCGGAGTTGCGACAGGGGTGGGCGTTCGGCCAGTTTCTGGTCGTGCAGGTCGGCACGGAGTTGTTCTGCGTGTCGAGCCTGAATGAAAATGGAGAGGCACTGACCGCCAAGAAACAGGACGCGTTCCTCTGGCCACCCAAGTTCAAGTCGGAAGGAGAGCGGGCGGAGTTGGTCGACACGCTGGGGAATGAGGACAACACCCTCCTGTCACTGGAGCAACGCTCCGTCTCACAGATCGCGGGGTTCATTCGGCCCCCGATCGAGTTGTTCGACGCCCACGGACATCGCACGACCTGGGTCGGCCCGGTGAGTGCGGGGACGCTGTGCTTTCTGCAACAGGGCATGCTGGTCTGCCTCGACACAGCGACGGGACAAGAGTTGTGGAGGCGGTACGACATGCCAGCGGGGGTCCGCACGTTTGGCGATGATGGCGTGATCGTCATGCGGTACGACGGTCTGCGGACGATGGAACTACTCAGTCCGATTGATGGCCGAACGCTGCGGTCCTACGAAACAGACTATCCGCCCGAGGGGCTGCTCAAGCATTGGGGTCGACTGGCTCTGGTCGCCACGGGACAGCCCGCCCAGGGGACGCCGTTCGGAGCCCCCGATCAGGCCGTCGCGCCGACACCCGCGAAGCCCGTCGCCATCGCTCCCACCGAGTTGCAACTGCGGATGATCGATCTCTCCGGACCGACCACACTCTGGGAGAAAACCTTCTCGCCCGGCTCGGCCGCCTTTGAAATCGACGAGGACTGGCTCGGCGTCCTCACCGCCGAGGGCCTGCTGTCGTTCCTCGACATCCGCACCGGCCAAACCATCCGCGAGACCAAAGTCGAAGTCCCTCGCGGCCTGCAACAGATCGTCACCGCTGTCACCGAGCGGACGATCTACGTCTCGTTGTCGTCCCCAGTCACCGAGAAGCGGCTGCTCAATGCAGCTCAGGTGTTTCAGTCGCAACCCGGCTGGCGGCGGGCCTTCGTCAACGGCCCGCTGCATGCGTTTGACCGACTCTCGGGGAAGTATCAATGGACCCGCTTGATCGAGAACCGAACCCTGCCCTTGAATCAGGTCCGCGATGTGCCGCTGCTGCTGTGCGTGGACATCTGGAGAGAGAAGTCCGATCCCCTGACCCGCTACTGGTGCCTGGATGCTCGAACGGGGAAGGTCGTGCTGGACACTTCAATCCCCAAACCGAGTCTCGCGTATACGGTCGAACGCGATCTCGCCGAGGGCTGGGTGGAACTGCAATTGGGGGATGTCAATCACCGGTTCAGTTACGTCCCAGCCCCCGCCGAGGAGGAGTAGCCTCCCGTGGGAGTCCGACCATCAGGCTGCCTCCGAGTATGCGAAAGCCTGCATGCCTGTGCCGGGAAGGCGAAGCACCCGATCGAGAAAACAGCGATTTCCTCAATATTCCTCTCGACTTATTGTGAGCTAGAGTTACAACACGAAGTACGGGTCAGTGCGACGAACCGCGGAACTGGAGTGTCACGATGAATGGTAACTTTCGAGTGCGAACGACGGTGGGCTGGTGTGTCGCCGTGTTGAGCATGGTGATCGGGGAGTATTCCCTGCTCTTCGGGCAGGGTGCCGCCCCCGGAGCCGATCAAATGTTCCAGGGACTCGACACCAACAAAGACGACCAGCTCAACCTGACTGATGTGCAGGGGAACAACCGAGCGATCCTCGAAGACATCCTCAAAATGGCCGGGAAGCCGACATCGGGCACGGTCTCCCGCAAAGAATTCGACAAGGTTTACGAAGAGCACCAAGCCCGGTCACGCGGCGGAAATCGTCCCCCCAACACCGGTCGGCCCGCCACTCCGCCCCCAGCTGCGACCGATCGCCCGGAGAGCGAGACTGGTGCTGTTGGCCTGAGTGAAGCGCTGCTGAAGCTGTGCGATACGAATGGGGATGGTCGGCTGACTCGATTGGAATGGAACCGGTTGCCATCAATGTGGGCACGCCTCGACGCAAACAGTGACGGCGTTCTGGACGATGCCGAACGAGCGGCCATCGGAGAGGCCAGTCCCCCGAATCGCGATGAATCCGCCACTCCGGCCACCGCCACGCGGCCTCGACCAGGTGCCACAGCCCCCGCCCCCGCAGCTGCCGGACTCAACGGTGTTTGGCGAGGCTGGGTGGTCCGAGACACTGGCGAGAACCCGAACGACGGGGAAATGGAAATGGAACTGACGATCAACGGGAATACCATTGATGGCAAAGAACTCAGCACCCAGCGGGCTCCCGGCGGCCTGGGCAGCGGTACCTACACCATGACTGGCAACGCGACATCCGGCACGCTCGACGCCGCACAAACCACCGGTCCACAAGCGGGCCGCACCTACATGGGCGTCTACGAAGTCACCGGCAACACCCTCAAATGGTGCGTCACCGGCCGCAACCGCACCCGTCCCACGACGATGGCCACCGACAAAGGGAACTATCTGCTGATCCTGAAGCGGCAGCCGTGAGTCGAGCGGTCCGCTCTCTCTGACAGTTCGCCGAATAGCTGCGTGTCGGGAGCACTCCCCAACAAGTTTCATTCAGCTGGCGCTGCCTGCGAAATCGCATCCGGTTCTGGATTCGCTTGCGGTTGGAGAAACTGCGGCAGCACGACGGCTTCGACCATCTGATCCAGAATCGGATTCTCGCTGAGCGGAGATGCGGTCAATGTCGCTCCCGGTTTGCCGAGTTTGATTCGCTCGTTTTCGAGTCGGAACAAACGGGCCAATAAGTCCCCGTGCTCAACTTCCGGTTGAGACTCGTGGGCGACGACCTTCAGTAGACGGAAGGCGTTCCGCAGCCGAATCAGTTGTCGCGGGTTTTGAAAGCCGAATTGCTGCATGTATTTGATGAATGCCTCGCGGTCGGAGGAACTGTCTTTCAAGACTTCTTGCCGTTCCCGCTCTTTCTCATTTACGGTGGAAGTGGACGGCGCAGGGCGGATTGATGGAGTTCGAGGAACCGAAGTCTTCACGTCCTTCGTGGATGGAATCGTCGGAGTGGTCACCCGAGGTTCGGGCCCTCGCTCGACGGACTGATTCGGAGAATCGGTCGCCGGAGAAACTCGCGCGAGACTCGATTCCGGAGTCGTTTCCGGCAATTCATCCACATCCTCAAACAACTTCTTCCGAACAAACATCGTCAACTGCTCGGGACTCACTGGCGGCATTTTTACCGGCAACTGGATGATCTTCGCCAGGTATTCGCGAGCAATCTCTTCGCTCGTGCGATGTTTGTCGGCCAGTTCGCGGTAGTGATGTCCGACGGCCTTGAGAGCGATCCGGGGATCAACGGCAATCAGCACAATCACATGCTCCAGATCCATCACCAGCCGGACCGCCTCCAGCGTACTGACGATGCACTCAGGCGAACAGCGGTCGAGATCGTCGACATACACGATCAACCGGCGCTGGCGATCCCCCTGCTTCCCGAGTCGCATCTGGCACAGTGTCCGAATCTGCTGCTTGAGAACTGGGACCGTCCCCAGATGGTGCTTAAATCCGGGGAGTTGTAGAAACGTATGCAGCTCGACGCTGAGTGGGTGCTCCAGCAACTCGCTGAGACTCCTCAAGACCCACACAATGAGACCGATCATCGTGGACCACGCAAAGACCGCCGGGATCGCCGCTGCCGCTCCGGTCTTCGCCCCCATGAACCACTCCGGAATCAACGCCACCAACCCCTGTGGGATTACCGGGCATGCCCAGAACGCGATCAGCAAACCGCTCAGCAGCAACACCAAGACCGGAAATCGCCAGAGTCGCCAGCCATGTTCACGAGCGGCAAAATTCAGGGCGAGGCGGCAGCGCTTAAGTCGACGAATAAACCAGAATCGACACCAGTAGGATGCCGTCTTGTCCCCCGAGGGAGCAGCCCCTTCCACCAACCCCTTGACCACTTCTTGAGCCAAGCCAGCGGCGATATTGTCGGTCTTCTCATATTCCCAGGCATTGAACGTCGCGAAATCGAACTCGATCGACTGAGGGTAAGTCGCTTGTCTCTTCAAGCGTTCCGTCAGCAGCCGTAACAAGCTGCTCTTCCCCCCGCCCCAATCCCCAAACAGAGCCAGCGTGAATGGCGTTGACTGCTTCGGCGAAGCAAACATCGCGGCCAGAGCCGTGATCCATGGATCACGCCCCAGCAGATCGACCGACGCTGGCTCGTCCCCCATTGATGCCGGGGCACCTCGGCGAAATGGCAGATTGGGATCAGCGTTCTCCTTGCTCACCGACTTTGACGATTGCGTAGCAGTGGACTCGCTGCTGGAAGTGTTCTTGGCGACTGATTTGGCCTGAGGAGGGGCAGGAACGAATGGGATTCCCAATATCACGGAGGCGATCTGCTGCGGGTGTTGCGAATTGAGAACTGCTACATCGACTCTCAGTTCGTTGCGTTCGAGGTTCAGATTAGCCAGGTTCGGCCAATGCCCCTCGCGAATCGCCTCTGCCAGAGCGCTCGCTCCGACCTCGCTAATTTTATTGCCCCACAAAGAGAGCGAGGTAAGCAGGGGCAGCCCGCCGCGAGTAACTGCCTCCGCGAGCGCCTTCGCACCGGCGTCGCCAATGCCATTGGCCCCCAGATCGAGCGAAGCGAGCTGCGGCAGCCCCCCTTTCGAAACCGTCTCCGCAAGAGATCTCACACCGATGTCGCCAATCTGATTGGCACCTAAGCCGAGCGAGGTGAGCAGCTGCAGCCCACCCTGCATTGTCGCCTCAGCGAGACCCTTTGCTCCGACATCGCCAATCTTGTTACGCCACAGTGAGAGCGAAGTGAGCTGTGGCAACCCTCCGCGTGAGATCGCCTCCCCGAAAGCCTTCATTCCGTAGTCACCAATCTCGTTGGCCCCCAGATCAAGGAAAGCGAGCTGCGGTAGCCCCCCTTTCGAAACCGCCTCCGCGAGGGCACCTATTCCGGAGTCGCCAATCTGGTTGTGAGCCAGATAGAGTGTGGTGAGCTGGGGCAGTCCGCCCTTCGAAACCGCATCGGCGAGGGTGAGCGCTCCGGCATCGTCGAGCTTGTTGCCCCAGAGAGAGAGCCACGTCAACTGCTTTAGTCTGTCATCGATTTGCTGGATGACCCACGCGGTGGCCTCCGCATCCGGGTGATGGATGTGCCCAAGGTCCAGCGAGTTTCCGCCCGACGACTGGGCCTCCCCGATCTTCGTGAGGACTTGTGCTTGAAATGCTTGTTCCACCGACATCATGGCCCCGACAAAAGGTGAGTGGTGTGTCCCCAAAGGTTAGCGACAGCGAGCGGGGGGACTTACGTTCAGACGCTCGCTGTCGAGATGTGGGATAGGCATTTTGCCCGTCTGTCGGATGACCGGACTCACAGACGGGCAAATATGCCCGTCCCACGGCTCTTCGCTTACGGCAGTCCCGTCTTCCCCATCAGATATCGGTCGCACTCGCGGGCGGCTTCTCGGCCTTCATTGATGGCCCAGACGACGAGGCTTTGGCCTCGGCGGCAGTCGCCGGCGGCGAAGATGCCGGGGAGGTTGGTGGCGTATTTCCCGTAGTCGGCCTTGAAGTTCGAACGCTGGTCTTTGTCGAGGCCGAGTTGGTCGGCGATGGTTTGCTCGGGGCCTTTGAAGCCCAGAGCCAGGAAGCAGAGTTGGGCGGGCCACTCCTTTTCGCTGTTCGGCACGACGGAGAACGGGGTCTTCTTGGTGGCGTCGGGCTGGGACCAGTCGAGCTGGACCGTCTTGACCGCGCGGAGGTACCCGTCGGCGTCGCCGAGGAACTCGGTAGTCTGGATGGCGTACTCGCGCGGGTCTTGTTGCAGCGTCTTGTTGGGGTTCTGGCTGTAGTCGAAGACGGTGGCGGCTTCGGCGTGGCCGTAGTCCGCCTTGAAGACCTTGGGCCACTGCGGCCAGGGGTTGTTCGCAGCCCGCTCGTTGGGAGACTGCGGCACGACTTCGAAGTTGACCAGGCTCTGGCACCCATGCCGCAGCGACGTTCCGAGGCAGTCGTTCCCGGTGTCGCCGCCGCCGATGACGACCACGTGCTTCCCCTTGGCCGAGATGTAATGCCCGTCCTTCAGGTCCGAGTCGAGCAGGCTCTTGGTGTTGGCATGCAGGAACTCCATCGCGAAGTGAATGCCCTTGAGGTGCCGTCCCGGGGTCTTGGCGAAGAAGTCATTCGGCGAGGTCGAGCCGACGGCCAACACCACTGCGTCGAACTGGTTCATCAACTCCTTCGAGTGAATGTCCTTACCGATTTCGGTCTGGGTCTTGAACTCGATCCCCTCATCCGCGAGGAGGTTAATCCGCCGCTCGACGAGATCCTTCTCCAGCTTCATGTTCGGGATGCCGTACATCAGCAGCCCGCCGATGCGGTCAGCTCTCTCGAAGACGGTGACCCAGTGCCCGGCCTGGTTCAGTTGGGCGGCAGCTGCGAGGCCCGCAGGTCCGGAGCCGACGACGGCGACCTTCTTGCCGGTGCGGGAGTGGGGCTTGACCGGCTTGATCCAACCTTCGGCGAAGGCGCGGTCGACGATGGCCTTTTCGATCGTCTTGATGGCCACCGGCGGCTCGTTGATGCCGAGGGTACACGACCCCTCGCACGGCGCGGGGCAGACGCGCCCGGTGAACTCGGGGAAGTTGTTCGTCTTGTGCAGTCGGTCGCTGGCCGCCTTCCACTGGTCGTGGTAGACGAGGTCGTTCCACTCCGGAATCAGGTTGTGCAGCGGGCACCCGGCTGCCATTCCGGCCATCAGATCGCCGGTGTGACAGAACGGAATCCCGCAGTCCATACAGCGGGCCCCCTGCTGCTTCAGGTCCGCATTGGGGATATTCTCGTTGAACTCATTCCAATCGAGTATCCGCAGTTCCGGAGCGCGCTCGGTGGCGGTCTGGCGGGGGAAGTCTTTGAATCCGGTGGGTTTGCCCATGATGGTTGCAGTCTGAGGTTTTCAATGGTCAGTGGTGACCATGTCGGAGGAAGAATGGGGGGGAAATCAGCGGACGATGCGTTCGTGGTCGAGTTTGGGGAAGTGGCCGAAGTTGGCGAGCAACCCGACCTTGAGTCCCGTGGCCTTGAGGTAGTTGTGGAGTTGTGCTCGGCAGGCGTCCGACAGAAAGCTAGCGGCTTTGAGTTCGACGATCACGAGTCCGAAACAGATGAAGTCTGGTTCGAAATGTCCCACCAGTGGTTGGTCCTTGTAGTTCAGCTTGACTTCAGGCTTCGATGTAAACGGGATTCCTTGTTCAGTGAGTTCGAGGATCAGGCAGTTGTGGTAGACCGATTCGAGGAACCCGCAGCCCATTTGGCGATAGACCTCGAAGCAAGCTCCGAGGATGCGGTAAGTCTCCTCTTCGTAGATCAGGGCCATGCTGTACTCTCTCGGTAGGGGGGCTGGAATCAGTACCACGGAACACACGGAACACACGGAAGGGAAGAGGAGGAAGTCGGTTCAGTGGAGGACGCTCGTGAGTGCTGTACTCTCTCGGTGAGGGGGGCTGGAATCAGTACCACGGAACACACGGAAGGGAAGAGGATGGAAGTCGGTTCAGTGGAGGACGCTCGTGAGTGCTGTACTCTCTCGGTGAGGGGGGCTGGAATCAGTACCACGGAACACACGGAAGGGAAGAGGAGGAAGTCGATTCAGTGGAGGACGCTCGTGAGTGCGTTGAAAGATGATCGATGCGAGAGATCGCTCATCCGTCGGAACACTTTCCTCTCCTCTTTCTTCCGTGTCTTCCGTGTGTTCCGTGGTTCTGATTCCTGTCTGTTCCGTGGAGGACTTCGGGCATCTAGCGGGTCGCCACCACTGGGGCTTGTTCCCCGGCGGCGAGGGCGGCTTCGGCGGCTTGGAGTTCCTTCAGGGCTCGCTTGTAGTCACGAGGCATGACCTTCACGAACTTCTTCAGGCTGGCTTCCCAGTGGTCCAGCATCCGGGCGGCGACCGTCGAACCGGTGAACACCTGATGGCGGGTGATCAACTCGCGCAGCTCGATGACATCTTCTTCCTCGTCGAGCGAATCGAGGTCCACCAGTTCCGGGTTGCAGTTGGCTTTGAACTCCTTGAAATTGGGAGCGTAGACATAGGCCACGCCGCCCGACATGCCAGCGGCGAAGTTGCGACCGGTCGGGCCGAGGATCGCCACGCGACCGCCCGTCATGTACTCGAGGCCGTGGTCGCCGCAGCCTTCCACAACGGCTGAGGCTCCCGAGTTGCGGACGCAGAAGCGTTCGGCAGCGCGGCCTCGGAAGTAGGCTTCACCGCTCGTCGCACCGTAGAGAGCGACGTTGCCGATGAGGATCTGCTCCTCGGGATTGAACGTCACGTCATCGGGCGGGTAGACGATCAGCTTGCCGCCGGAGAGGCCCTTGCCGCAGAAGTCGTTGGCGTCGCCGATGACCTCGATTGTGACCCCCTTCACGGCCCACGCGGCCACCGACTGGCCCGCCGAGCCGCGAGCGCGGATACGGATCGTGTCTTCGGGGAGGGCTTGGGGGCCCCACTTCTTCGACACCTCGTGGCTCAGTGTGGTGCCGAACGCGCGGTCGATGTTCTGGATGTTGACATCCAGCACAATCTTCTCGGCCTTGTCGATCGACTCGCGGCACTGCGGGATGAGCAGCGTCTGGTCGAGCGTTTCTTCGAGGCCGTGCTTCTGGCCGACTTGCTTAAAGGTGCCGACATTCGCGTGTGGCTTGCGGGCCAGCGTGAGGATCGGCGACAGGTCGAGGTGCTTGGCCTTCCAGTGCGAGACCGTAGGGTTGAGTTCCATGCAGTCGACGCGGCCCACCATCTCGTCGATGTTCTTGAACCCGAGTTCGGCCATGATCTGCCGCGCGTCCTCGGCCACCATGAACAGGTAGTTGATGACGTGTTCCGGCTGGCCCGTAAACTTCGCCCGCAGCTCGGGGTCTTGCGTCGCGATGCCGACCGGGCAGGTATTGAGATGGCACTTCCGCATCATGATGCACCCGAGGGTGATCAGCGGCGCGGTGGCGAAACCGAACTCCTCGGCCCCCAGCATCGCGGCCATGACGACATCGCGACCGGTCTTGAGCTGGCCGTCCGTTTCGAGGCGGACGCGGCTGCGAAGGTCGTTCATGACGAGAGTCTGGTGGGTCTCGGCGATGCCGAGTTCCCAGGGCAGTCCGGCGTGCTTGATGCTAGTCAGTGGGCTGGCCCCGGTGCCGCCGGAGTCGCCGGAGATCAGGATCTTGTCGGCATGTCCCTTGGCCACACCAGCTGCGACCGTGCCGACGCCGACCTCGGAGACGAGCTTGACGCTGACGTTGGCCTTGGGGTTGGTGTTCTTCAGGTCGAAGATCAACTGGGCGAGGTCTTCGATGGAGTAGATGTCGTGGTGCGGCGGCGGGCTGATGAGGCCCACGCCGGGAGTCGACAGGCGGGTGGCGGCGATGATCTTGTCGACCTTGTGGCCGGGGAGTTCGCCGCCTTCGCCGGGCTTGGCCCCCTGCGAAATCTTGATCTGTAGCTCGTCCGCGTTGGTCAAGTACCATGACGTGACGCCGAACCGCCCGCTGGCGACCTGCTTGATGGCCGACCGCTTCGAGTACAGGTTTCTGTCCGAATCGCCGTTGATGTTCCAGCGTCCAATCGTCTGCTGCAACTGCTCGTGGCGCGGCTCGTCGTACTTAAAGGGGCTGAAGCGTTCGGGGTCTTCGCCGCCCTCGCCGGTGTTGCTCTTCCCCTGGAGGACGTTCATGGCGATGGCCACGGTCTCGTGGGCCTCCGCCGAGATTGAGCCGTAGCTCATGGCCCCGGTGCAGAACCGCTTAACGATGTGCTGAGCAGACTCGACTTGCTCCAGCGGAATCGCCGTCGCGGGCTTGAAGGTCAGCAACCCGCGCAGCGTCCCCTCCTTGTGGGCGTGGTCATTCACCAGCTTGGCAAAGCGGGTGTAGGCGGTCTTGTCGCCGGTGCGGGCGGCGTTCTGGAGTTCGGCGATGGTGAACGGGTTCCAGTGGTGGCGTTCGCCGCCGTAACGCCAGTGGACGTTGCCGTAGTTCGGCAGCACGGGCAGGCGTTCCTGCTCGGTGCGGCTGGGATAGCCGACCTCGTGACGGCGAATGGTTTCCTCGCCAATGAGGTCGAAGCCGATCCCCTTGATGCGGCTGGCGGTGCCTCGGAAGCAGACGTTGATGACCTCGTCGGAGATGCCGAGGGCTTCGAAGATCTGGGCCCCCTTGTAGCTGGCGAGAGTCGAGATCCCCATCTTGCCCATGACCTTGAGCATGCCCTTCTTGATCGCTTCGCGGTAGGTGGCGACGATCGTCTGCTCGTCGAAGCCCGCCTTGAGTTCGCCGTCGTTCTTGGCGTCGCGAATGGCCTCGAAGGCGAGATACGGATTGATCGCATCGGCCCCGTATCCGGCCAGCAAGCAGAACTGATGCACATCGCGGGCCTCCGCGGTCTCGATGACGATGCCCAGGCGGGTGCGGAGTTCCTTCTTCACGAGGTGGTGATGCACCGCTCCGCAGGCCATTAGCGAGGGAATACCGATGCGGCCAGCGCACGCCGCGCGGTCGCTCAGCACGACGAGACCGTACCCGTCGACGATGGCCTGCTCGGCTTCGCGGCAGATGCGCTCGATGGCGGGGCGGAGTCCCTGCGGTCCCTCGGAACGGGCCCAGGTCATATCGATCGTGCGCGTCTTCCAACCGCGATAGCCATCCAGGGCCTTGATCGCGCTGGTCTCCTCGTCGGTCAGAATCGGGTGCGGCACGCGCAGCCGGTGGGCGTGCTGCTCAGTGGTGGCCAGGACGTTGGCCTCGGGACCGATGAAACACTCCAGCGACATGATGACCTCTTCGCGGATCGAGTCGATCGCGGGGTTGGTCACCTGGGCGAAGAGCTGCTTGAAGTAGTCGGACAGCATGCGCGGCTGATCGGAGAGGCAGGCCAGCGCGGTGTCGTCGCCCATCGAGTTGATGGGATCCTTCTTCGAGTTCAGCATCGGGATCAGCATGAACTGCATGGTCTCGGTGCTGTAGCCGAAGGCTTGCATGGCGCTCAGGAGGGCCTCGCCGCGAATGTGCCCCGGCGTGGACCCGGCGGGCAACTCACTGAGTTCGAGCTTCTGCTTCGCGATCCATTCGCCATAGGGACGGCGCTGGCAGATGTCGGCCTTGAGTTCCTCGTCGCCAATAATGCGCCCCTGCTGAAAGTCGACGAGGAACATCTTGCCGGGTTGCAGGCGGCCCTTGAGCTTGACGTTCTTCGGTTCGATGTCGAGGACACCGACCTCGCTGGCCATGATGACGCGGTCATCGTGCGTCACGTAGTACCGGCTGGGGCGCAGGCCGTTGCGGTCGAGGACCGCTCCGATGTACTGCCCATCGCTGAACGAGATCGACGCCGGGCCGTCCCACGGTTCCTGGAGGGCCGAGTGGAATTCGTAGAACGACTTCTTATAGGCGGGCATGTCGTGATGCTCTTGCCATGCCTCCGGAATCATCATCATCACCGCCTCGGGCAGCGACCGGCCCGAGAGGTGCAAGAGTTCGAGGGCGTTGTCGAAGTTCCCCGAGTCCGAGCAGTGCGGCTCGATGATCGGGAACAGCTTCTGGAGATCCTCTTTGAACAGCGGTGAACTCATGACCCCCTGCCGAGCGTTCATCCAGTTGGCGTTCCCCTTGACCGTGTTGATTTCGCCGTTGTGCGACATGAACCGCTGCGGGTGGGCGCGGTCCCAGCTCGGGAACGTGTTGGTGGAGAACCGGCTGTGAACCATCGCGAAATGCGACTGGTAGTCGGGGTCGCGGAGGTCGGCAAAGTAGGGGACCACTTGAGCTGGGGTGAGCATCCCCTTGTAGACGAGAACGCGGGTCGACAGCGTGCAGCAGTAGAAGGCCAACGCCTCGGGGTGGGCCGATTCGCGGATCTGGTGCGAGGCGACCTTGCGGATGATGAACAACTGACGCTCGAAGGCGGCGTTGTCGATCCCCGGAGCGGCCCCGACGAAGAGCATCTCCATCCAGGGCTCGGCCGCGATGGCGGACGGGCCGATGTCGGCTCCTTGAGCATCCTGCGGGATGTTCCGCCAGCCGATGAGCGTCTGGCCTTGCTGGGCGATGATGGCGTTCACCTGCGCCTTGAACTCATCGTGGTAGGCTGGGTTCTTGGGCAGGAACACGACACCGGCGGCGTAGAGGCCCTTCGCGGGTAGCTCAACGCCGAGGTCGCGGCGAGCCACCTGGCGCAGGAACTCATCCGGCAGGGCGGTCATGATCCCCGCCCCGTCGCCGGTGTTCTCCTCGCACCCGCACGCGCCACGATGGGTCATGTGGACCAGGATGCGGGCAGCGTCATCGACAATCTGCCGCGAGGCGGTGCCCTTGATATGCGCGACGAATCCGACCCCGCACGAATCGTGTTCGGTCTCGGCGGAATAGAGTCCGTGGGACTGCGGGAGTCCACTGGCGGTCAGTTCGATTTCGTGGCGTTGCATCGCAAATCTCGACTTCGATGATCTGCCTCAGCGGAGGGTCGAGCGAACGGGTGGTTCACTCGATATTCCCAGAGGCCAAACGGGGGGAGATGAGGTGCCGGAGACGTTCTCCGGAGGGCGTCGTGCCCGGTGGGACACCCATCAGCCTGATGGGGAAAGCGGTGTTTCAAGCGATTAGTGGGAAGAGGCGGCGATCAAGTGGCACCCGCTGCCATCCGCGGGGCCGATACCGGGGCCTCTTCCGTCGAGGCATCGAGCAACAGGTCTCGAAACTTCAACACAGCCGCAGTCGGCGGTCGCCCCCGTTTTCTGATGATCCCCAGCGGGCGGGTCAGCGGGGCCTTGGCAATCGGGATCGCTTTGAGGAGCCCGAACTCGACCTCGCGGCGGACGCTGTCGAGCGGAAGGATCGACAGCCCGGCCCCGATCTCGACGGCCCGTTTGATGTTCTCGATATTGTCGAATTGGTGGACGAGTTTGACTTCGCCATCGGCATCGAGCAGTGCCCGGTCGATCTCGTCGCGAATGGTCAGGTCCGGCGTGAAACCGACAAACGGCTGGTCCCGCAGTTCGGACAACTCGACTCTCGACCGACTCGCCAGCGGATGGCCGGGGGCCACGACAACCCCCATCTCCTGCTGCAACCAGTCGTGGCACTCCAGATCGGTGCGAGTCCGGGGGTACGACACGATCCCCAGATCGGCATTGTCCCGCCGCACCTGGGCATAGACATCGTCCGGGTGCAGGTACTCCAGTTGCACCTTCACATCTGGGTAGAGCAACTCGAACTTCTCGACGTAAGCCTGCATCTGCAGCAAACCGACGGAGTAGATCGACGCCACACGCACCCGCCCCACAATCCGCCCATGCCGCAACTGCCGGACCTCGTCCTCAATGGCCTGGTACTCATCGCACAGCTTGCGGCACCCGTCGTAAAACAACTGCCCGCAAGCGGTTAGCTCCAACGGACGCTTCGCCCGATCAATCAGCACTTCCCCCAGCCGCTCTTCCAACTGAGCCACCGCCTGGCTGATGGCAGGCTGCGACATCCCCCGCGCCTCCGCAGCCTTGGAAAAGCTGCGGTGCGAAGCGACATCCAGGAAGATCTGAAGACTGCGAGACAACACGGGAGTATAAGCCGCCTGAAT
>JAYTWO010000451.1:0-4290 GCA_043743415.1 Planctomycetota bacterium | reverse complement strand
AGCCGCAACCGAAGGGGAAGCAGTCAGCCATCAGCAGTCAGCCAGAAACCACTCCTCGTCGAGGCGGCCTCTGCACCCTGAAGGGGTGAAACATCACAGCCCAGGGTCGCGACCGAAGGTCGCGCACCCTGGGTGAGCGGCTGCTCGGGGCCACGTTTCCCAGGGTGCACTCCTGCGTCGCGACCCTGGGCTGGGATGTGAAACCCCTTTGGGGTACAGAGGTCTCCAGACCACCGGAAATTTGCGCAGCGTGCGCAAACTTGTGACGTGAGTAGTACAGAGCGTGGGAACGCTAATCTCCGCTGATAAACGCTCATCCAGGCCAAGATCAGCGTCGATCAGCGGAGATGAGTGTTCCAGAATGGTCAATCCATTGGCTGGATCAGTGAACACTGATTCTAAACCCGGTTGAGTTTGACAGGCACGCCTCGGGGCAGCCCGGTGAACGTTTGCCGTCGATGGATTTCGACTCGGGCGGTTACACTCCCGATCTTGAGACTGCTGGACACTTGTGTCGAGCATGCTGCCCCACACAGTGGAACTATGGACCAGGCCACCACACCTCCGACCTACCGCGTGTCGCTCGGCCACTTTACCGGGCCGATCGAACTGCTGCTGTATCTCGTGCGGCGGGACGAGTTGGGAACCCGCGACCTGTCGCTGTCGCGGATGACTTCACAGTTCCTCGAATTCCTCTCGGTGCTGGAGTTCATCGACTTGGAACTGGCGTCGGAGTTCCTCGTCGTAGCCAGCACGCTCGTCGAGATGAAGAGCCGCGATCTCCTGCCTTCCGAGGGGACCACCGATCCCGAGCCGGACGAGGCCCCCGCCAACGCTGGCCCAGCCAGCGACCTCATTCGCAAGATGCTCGAATACCGCCGCTTCCGCGATGCCGCCCAACAGATCGAACACCGCGCCATCGAGTGGCAGGCCCGCTACCCCCGCCTCTCCGAGGAACGCCCCGTCCTCGGCAAGTCCCCCGCAGCTGACCGCATCAAGGAGGTCGAGCTCTGGGACTTGGTGAGTGCCCTCGGTCGCGTGCTGAAAAAGAACGACGTGCCCACCGAGGGACGCATTCGATACGACGACACGCCGATCGAGGTGTATGTTGAGCAGATCGGTTCCCGCGTCCGTGCGGAGGGGGCAGTCCTGTTCACCCAGCTCTTCGATCAGGAGACCATTCGGTCACGAATTGTGGGGATGTTCCTGGCGATTTTGGAACTCATCCGGCACCACGGCTATCGGGCAGTTCAAGAGGGGCTGTACGGCGAGATTCGTGTGTTCCCGCCGTTGCCGTCCAGTGAGTCTGAGCTGGCGGATGACCGATTGACATGATTTTCTGAAATGGCCTATAAACTGGCACGCTCCGAGCAGGTGGAATCCCCACGGCTGTGATCGGGAAGTGATGCACGTCACCGGCAGGGACACGCCATGAGGAATTGGATTCGCCAGGCCGCCAACAGCTTCAAGCACTGGCGTCAGCGCAAACTGGTACGCCAGCATTTCGGCGTCGAGTATCCCGATTCGGTCCAGCTTCCCGAGAGTCCCCACCGGCTGTTTCTCGATCCGCACGACCCCCGGGCCTACCGGATCTTGCTGGCTTTTCCCTTGAGAGGCCGGGTCACCCGCAACCAGCCCTTCTGGCGGAAGGGGTGTACCAGTCTGGCCCCGGACATGGCCCTCGACATCGGTCTCAACTTCGGGGAGTGTCTGTTCGCTCCGACCTATGCCGCGACGACAGAAATTCACGGCTTTGATGCCAATCCTCGGTTGCAGCCGTACGTCGAGCGCTCGCGGGCGAGCCATCCCGATGGTCCGCGCATGAATGTCCACTTCGGCCTGGTCGCCGAGCAGCCCGGTCCGCCAGCGACGTTCTACATCGACCGCGAATGGAGTGGAGGCTCCTCCGCAGTGGCGGGTTTGCATGCCTCCCAGAAGGGCCGCATGGAGGCCATCTCCGTCCCGGTGTCCTCCGTCGACTCGACCCTCGGCCAGAGGCCAGCGCAATTTGGCTCGCTGTTCTTCAAGATCGATGTGGAGGGATATGAGTACCGCGTGTTGCAGGGGATGCAGCAGATTCTGGATGCCTCCACCTGGTCGATCGGACTCCTGGAGTTCGATCCACAACTGCACAAAAAGGCAGGCGACGACCTCGCTGCGTACTGGAGCTTCCTGACTTCACGTTTTCAGATCTTCGCCTTTGGTGAGGGAACCCGTGCCCGTCCCGTTTCGAAAGACTGGACCGTGGCTCAGGCAGAAATGGGCCGCCAGGGTAAACATACCGATCTGATCGTCGTCGGCGGGACTCCCACCCCCGAGGTCTCGCGATTCCTGCAAGAGTGGACGACCGACTCCGCCGTCATGATTAGTCACGCGGCTTGAACTATCCTGCCATGCTCGGAGAGGTCGGTGTGGAGCAAGCAGGTTGGCTCAAGTCCACCAGAAGATGACATGCTGACCGGACTCTGCTGCTGCACGGTAGAGTTCTTTGAGTTGCTCAAACAGTGGCAAAATGTACTCAGAGAATGTCTCCTCCCCTTCCTCTTCCCAGTATTCCACAGGCAAATCCATCTGGTCCATCAAACTGAAATCCAGCTGTTCTCTCAGCTTAACCTCGTCGACCTTCTCCAAGAGACTGGAAAAATGTCTCACCTGCTTCGGCTCGAAAACGCAAGCAGAGTGAAGTCTCGGTTCCAGTGTTGATTCCCAATGATGCCTGCGACCTTCGATTGCGAATGATGTAGTCATCCATTGGCGGGAGCGGAGGTATCGTAGACTCATCGATCGGAATTCGATTCATAGAATACTCATTTCCGGCCTTCGATCGGTGCTGTTCCGCTCGTTTGTATGGAGAAAGAAGCCACGAGATCACCTCGGCTGCCTTGTCCAAGTCGATGACCGCATCTTCGTCGCAAACTTGGTCAATGCCTTCAATCCTTTCGGGAAGGGATCGAAGTTGCTTCAGTTGATCTTCCGTCACACGAGCGTAATTGGAGACGATGCTCACGGGACCAACCCTGAACAGAGAATCACTGACAGATTGATGCAACTGAGCGTGACAGCGAAACGGCATGACAGTCAATTATTAGATGAATTGTTGGTTGATGGACGATTGACTCCATCTCTGAGAGACTTCACTTTGCCTGAGCAAAACATGCCATACGTTTTTGCCAGCCAACCACGAACCGACCTCTCCCGGACCCACCCGCCATGTCGCGCCCGCTTGTCGTTATCACCGACTTCATCAACCCGCCGCTCACGCATGAGGAGCGAATCCTCGGCGATCTGGCCGATGTGGTGGCGCTGAACGCCTATAGTGAAGAGGATCTCATCGGCAAGATCGAAGACGCCGACGCGGTGATGCTGTACCACTTCATCTCGATCTCGCGGCAGACGATCGAGCGACTCAACAAGTGCAAGCTGATCGTCCGTTGCGGCGTCGGGTTCGATAACGTTGACCGGGCTGCGGCGCGCGAGCGGGGGATCGCGGTCGCGAACGTCCCCGATTACGGCACCGAAGAGGTCGCCGACTCGGCCATCGCGATGTTGCTCACGCTGATGCGCGGCGTCCACTACATGAACAGTCGCCTGCAAGACAAACAGGGCCCGTGGATCTACGAGCAAGTCCGCCCGCTGCACCGCCTGCGCGGCCAGACGATCGGACTGATCGGTTTGGGCCGCATTGGCATCGCGACCGCTCAGCGGGCCAAGGCTTTGGGCCTGAATGTGTTGTTCTATGACCCGTACGTCGTCGATGGCATGGACAAGGCGATCGGCGTCACCCGCTGCGACACGCTGGAAGAGATGCTCCCGCGTGTGACCGCAGTCAGCGTCCACTGCCCCCGCACCGCCGAGACCCAGCACATCCTCAACGCCAAGACGATTGCCATGTTGCCCCAGGGGGCGTACCTCGTGAACACCGCGCGGGGCGGCTGTGTCGATGTCTACGCGGTGCAGGCGGCGATTGAATCGGAACACCTGCGCGGGGCGGCGATCGATGTCCTCGAAGTCGAACCGCCCGCCGAGGACGACCCGCTGATTACTGCGTGGCGGACTCCCGGCACGCTGGCCCACGACCGGATCATCATCAACCCCCACTCGGCGTTCTACGCGGAGGAGGGCCTCGACGATATGCGGATCAAGGGGAGCCAGAACTGCCGCCGCGTGCTGCTCGGCAAGCCGCCGAGGAATGTGGTCAACTGAGGAGTGGCAGTCCAAAAGCCCACCGGTTGTAACCGGAGGGCTTTCTCGGGAGCAAGTCATGGTCCAGAACTTCGGTGGCAACGTCTC
>JAYTWO010000450.1:0-2192 GCA_043743415.1 Planctomycetota bacterium | reverse complement strand
CTCGACACCTCGTGCGATGGCTGGGAGTACCAAGTCTGGAAGTTCGTCCCCGGGGCCAACTGGCAGCACCCCGAAGGCCCGCTGTCCTCCATCGCCGATCGCCTGGATCATCCCGTGGTCCACGTCAGTTGGGAGGACGCCATCGCGTACCTGGACTGGGCCGGGAAGCGGCTGCCGACGGAAGCGGAGTACGAGTACGCCTCGCGCAATGGCGGGCGCGACGAACGCTATCCGTGGGGTAGCGAACTCACCCCCGACGGCGAGTACCTGTGCAACTACTCCCAGGGGAAATTCCCGATCGAGATGCAGACGCTCGATGGGTTCCAGGACACCTCCCCCGCGCGGACCTATCCGCCCAACGCACTCGGCCTGTACGACATCTCCGGCAACGTCTGGGAGTGGTGCCACGACTACTACGATGCTCAATACTACGCCCACTCTCCCCGCCGCAACCCCGCCGGCTCTCTGGAGAGCTTCGACCCCCAGGAACCCGACATCATCAAGCGCGTCATCCGCGGCGGCTCATTCATGTGCAACACCAACAGTTGCACCGGCTACCGCAGCGGAGCCAGGATGAAGGCGGAGTTCACCTCGGGAACATTCCACACCGGGTTTCGGGGCGTGGTCGACAGCCGGGGATATGCTGAGTGGGCGGAGCGGCAGCGGGCCATTGAAGCCTGGCGGAAGCGTCGGTAGCCGAGGACCGCCCGGCACGACTCCGCCACTCTCGTGAGTGGCCCGAAGCGAGCTGTCGGTTCTCCGTAACAGCTTGTTGCCCTGCCACCCAGGCGCTCAACGTCGCGTCTGGGCCTCCCCGCCAATGGGCGATTCCGGATTCTCTTCGAGCCACTCGGCATCGACCAAATCCTTGGCACGTCCAGTCGACCGCTTCTTCTTCAGAAACATCGCACGTCCCAGAACCGGAAAGTGGATGCCAGACACAGTGGTGAGTCGACGGTCGGCCCAGGGGAGAAATAAAGGTGTCAGGAACCTTTGTGTTGACATCAGTGGACCGAGGGAGACGGATATGGTTCCTGACACCTTTATTCCACCCCCTGATGCCCTCACGAAGCTGCCCTCGCAGAACCTTGCGTTCCTTCGCGGTGAGTGAGACACTGCCGTCCATGGCTTGGCTCCCGTGTGAGGTGTGTGATAACGCTCAACATGGGACCAAGCCATTCTTGTTGCGCCAAGCCCAGTTTCCCGACGCCACACTTTCGATGAAGCGGGGAGCTATTTAGTTCCTGGATAGGGGTAGCCTCGGTTGGTTGCTTGGGTGTCTTGGACCACTGGAGGTTCAATCACATTCTCCCCAGTGATCATACTCAGCAACCCCCCGCTCAAAACTCCGCACTCCCTGGAAACCTCGGGTAGGGGATCACATCCCGGATGTTCTGCATCCCGGTCAGCAGGAGCAGAATCCGCTCCAGGCCCAGGCCGAAACCGGCGTGCGGCACTGACCCGTAGCGCCGCAGGTCGACGTACCACCAGTAGTCGTCGGGGTTCAGGTGGCACTCGGCCATGCGGGAGAGCAGCATCTCCAGATCGTCTTCGCGCTGGCTGCCGCCGATGATCTCGCCGACGCCGGGGACGAGGACATCCATGGCCCGCACCGTTTTGCCATCGGCGTTGCACTTCATGTAGAACGGCTTCAGCGTCCTCGGATAGTCGTAGACGATGATCGGCTGTTGGAAGTGTTTCTCGGTCAGGTAGCGCTCGTGCTCGGCTTGCAGGTTGATGCCCCACTCGACCGGGTATTCGAACTTCTGTCCGCAGGCGAGGAGGATCTCGACCGCCTCGGTATAGCTGACCCGTTTGAAGTCGTGATCGAGGATATTCTTGAGCGTGGCGAGGATCGTCTTATCAATCCGCTCGTTGAAGAACTCCATGTCCTCGGCCCGCTCCCGCAGCACGTCGCGGACGATGGTCTTGATGAAGTCCTCGGCCAGCTGCATGTTGTCGGTGAGTTCGTAGAACGGCATCTCGGGCTCGATCATCCAGAACTCGGCGAGGTGGCGGCGGGTGTTGGAGTTCTCGGCGCGGAAGGTGGGCCCGAACGTGTAGACCCGGCTCATCGCCATGCAATAGGTCTCGACGTTGAGCTGGCCCGAGACCGTGAGGTGGGCGGGCTTGCCGAAGAAGTCCTGGTCGAAGTCGACCGCGCCGGTCGCGGTCCGCGGCGGGTTGGCGAG
>JAYTWO010000449.1:0-9262 GCA_043743415.1 Planctomycetota bacterium | reverse complement strand
GCCGCCGCCGTGACAGCCACCGGACTCTGCGGGGTGGCTCCCGATGACATGCCGGGAAGTGTGTATCCCTTGCTGGCCAGCGGCGAGTTTGGCGGGTCGCTGATTCACACGCCGAACATCTATGACTACCCGGTGGCCCTGCATGTCGCGCGGGCTCTGGGCGGTCAATCCGTGTGGGTCCACAACGGCCAGCCGGTTCACTTCGGCGAGACCTGGATGGACGAGCGGGCCGACATGCTCCGCATCCCCGGCATCGCGGCCACAGCTGTGAATCCGCAGACGTTGCAGACTCTCGTGGAGTTGGCGAAAGACTGGAGCCGGGTGAGGTACGAGTCAGGGGTGGTCAGTCTTGTCTGACCCGTGGGATAGGCTTCCAGCCTGTCATCTTGTGGGATAGGCTTCCAGCCTGTCATCTTCAGCCAACAGGCAGGCTGGAAGCCTATCCCACGGTTCACTGTCTCGGACCGATCGCGTCAGTGACGGTCTCTCAGTTCAGTGTCGCCTTTCGCTCCGAGGAAGGCGACACTCCCGGCGAGTGCCTGCCTGATGACTCCCTACTTCCCCTTCCCGCCCGGCTGTTTCGGCCCATCGCCCAAGTAGGGGTGTTGGTCGAAGAACTCATCGCCCTTTCCGTGGGAGCGAGGATCGCCAGAGGCTTTCAGTTCCTTGGCCAACTGCTCCGCCAGTTTGTGCTTCGGCTCCGTATAGCGCGGATCGTCGGCCACGTTGGAGAGTTGTTCCGGGTCGAGTTCCAGGTCGTAGAGTTCCTCGGCTGGCCGTTTCGCGAAGGCGAGGTCATATGCTCTTTGGTGTTGCGGGTCGCGCTCGCGATTCTCGATGAGGTACGTCTTCGTCGCCCCGTTATCCGTATCGCCGTACCAGACGCCGGGGACAGCGGCGTGTTCGGAATCGCCTGACCCGTTGGGCCAGCGGTCGGGGCGGAAGTTGTGAATGTACAGATACCGGTCGGTGCGGATGGCCCGGCTGGGGTAGCCGCCCATGTCGGGGGCCAACTGCGACGGAACGTGACGCTCTTTCCCCGTGAGAACGTGATCGCGCACAGGATCGATGCGACCCGACTGGTCGCTCTTCAACAGGGGGAACAGTGACCGCCCCGTCATGTCGGCGGGGATCGCGACGCCAGCTGCTTCGAGCAGGGTCGGGGCCACATCGTGCAGGCTGATGAAGTCGGAGGTCGTGCGTCCGCCCTTCACAACACCCGGCCAGCGGACCACCAGCGGGACATTGGTGCCCAGGTCGTAGAGGTTGCTCTTGCCTCGCGGGAAGGCCATGCCGTGGTCGCTCGTGATGATCACAATCGTGTGGTCGAGTTCGCCGCTCTGCTCCAAGGCTGCGATCGCGCGACCCACGAGGGCGTCGAACCGCTCGACCTCGAACAGGTAATCGGCGATGTCGTTGCGGACCAGTTCAACATCGGGAAAGGCTGCGGGGACTTGGACATTCGTGGGGTCGAACCCCGCCTGCTGGCCGGTGCCTTCATCAAAGGGGCGATGCGGGTCGATGGAACCGAGCCAGAAGCAGAACGGTTTCCCAGCGGGGCGTTTTTGGAGGAACGTCTCAAAGTCCGGGAATCGCTGTCCGGCGATGGGCCTGCTGGGCGTCTCGGTCCGCCCTGGTCCCCAACCCTTGCTCGTCACTCCGCAGACGTATCCACTGGCTGCGAGGATCTCCGGGTACGACCGAAACTTGTCCGGGAAGACACAGTGCAGGTTCGCCCCCGCCTCCAGCCGCCAGTGCCACTGCCCAGTCAGGATCGCCCCCCGCGACGGAGTACAACTGGGCGACGTGCAGTACGCCCGCTCACACAACAGCCCCTCGCGAGCCATCCGGTCAAACGTCGGCGTACGGGCCTGGGGCGTTCCGTACGCACCGGCATGTCGGCCCCAGTCATCAGCAATCGCGAACAGGATGTTGGACTGCTGGCGAGGCTCTTCAGAGGAGGCAGAGGAAGGCAGCAGCAGGCAGGCCATCAGCACCAGCCACAGGCCGCGCCCCCATCCCGCAGGGATGCCAGAGATGAGCCGGTGGTTGAGCTGAGGGTTGCCTGCGGCCACAACCAAGTCTGTGTGTGGAGTCTGCTGTGGGACGTGAAGTGAGAGGGTTCGAGGTCTGGGGGGGCTGTCATGCCAGAGTTGATCGAGCGGCATCGGGAGATCATCCTGGGGAGGTTGTCGGGGGGGATCGGATCAGGCGGCACGCATCACAATCCGGACGTGATTCGTCAGAATAATCACAAGGTTTCCTCCATGCCAGTCACAGGCGTTCGCTGATTTCGACCTCAGCGGGGTGGCACTATTGGCGGTGTCCCGACCTCTGAATGAGGGGTGATTTCGGGTGGCACTGGCGGTCGCTGGGGGCTGGCAGGGTTTACGCGGAAACTGCGTGTGACCATGATCAGATCTCCGATGTCTCTAAGAAAGAGTCACGGACTCGACGAAACCTAGCGCAGGAGCAATGCAAGGGGGGCCGTGACTCGCGGCGGGGTGGCCCGGATGTCGCTTCGCCCCTCTGGGGGACGCAGGAACCAGAGGAATTGCCAGCTGAGCCGGTACTGCATATCCTCTGGTGGCTCGGCGATCCAGCCCCTCAACGCAGCGTCGTGGCCACCCTGCCAGAGCACCCGCCGGTGATCACATTTCACGGAAGACCATTCGCCAGTTGCGGAGACAGACAGCATGACCAGACCTCCCCGTAAGATGTCGGAAATCATGATGGAACTGGCCAAGCAATTGCTTCGCAAGCCGGATGCAGTTCACTCGACGGAAGCGGCGCATGTCTCCTTGATGTTTGCCCACATCGCCTGGAACGAAACGGTGGGGCTCGGAGAAGTTCGAGAGGGTTACCGCCCGGCTTGGGAGGAGATCGAGGCCCATAATCCCGAAATGTGGAGCGAGTTCAAGTCCCACGATGTAGACGCCATGATTGACCAACTTGTGGTCTTCAAACAGCAGCATTACCCGGACGACCAGCGACGGATTCTCTCGTGCGGCATCCCCAATGGCAAGGTGCGTGCGGTTTGGTTGAACGCCGCGGCCCCCGGGGTCGATTCGAGATGGGAGTTCCAGTTGTTCGGGTTGGTCCAGGTCGGCCTACAGGAGCAAGCCATTGAGTACGTGCGAGAGTCACATGGCGTGTCCCGCGCGGCTGCGAAAAGAAAAGTGCTGGAGGTCGCGGCGGCATTAGGCATTCAGCCGATCAACCAAGGAACAAAGGAACCACAACGGAAGTCCCCCGTGGCCAAACGAAAGAGTGCAGGCACTGGAGTCAGCGATGAAGCGAAGGCGGCCTTTGAGGAGGTCGCTGGTCTCGTTGAGGAGTTCTGTCGGACCCACCTCAATGAGGAGTACGCCGCTGTCTGTCGTGCCTTGCTGGAGAAACTGGCTCGCAAGCGGCCGTCCCCGCTGGTCAGTGGCAAGGCGGCCACCTGGGCGAGCGGCATCATTCGCACGATTGGGTGGGTCAACTATCTCGACGACAGAAAGCAATCGCCCCACATGAAGTTGACCGCCATTGACAAGGCACTCGGCGTGGCTGAAAGCACCGGTCAGGGGAAGTCGATGCTGATTCGCAAGATGTTGAAGATCGCATTGTTCGACCACCACTGGACGCTGCCGAGTCGCATGGACGACAACCCGATGGTCTGGATGCTGACCGTGAACGGGTTCTTGATGGACATCCGCACCTTGCCGCGCGAGGCACAGGAGATAGCCTTTGAGAAGGGATTGATTCCGTACATCCCTGCGGATCGGGAGGGCGACTCCTCGAAGGGGTAGTGATCACTCCGCATTGCGTCAGTCCTCATTCCAGTGAGGAGTTCACCACGGAGACACTGAGGCACGGAGGAGTGCCAGAGAGCAGAACTTACTGACGGCGTTTTGCGATTCTCTCGAAAACGCCTTCTGCCTGCGATGTCAAAGTCAAATCTCGGTGCCTTTCTCCGTGCCTCCGAGTTTCTGTGGTAAAAGTTCGCTTGTTTAAGGATGAGTGTTCCTTCCCCATTTCGACAGCCCTCTCCCATGCCCCAGACCTCGCCACCGTCTCGATTTTGGATCGTCGTTCTCACACTCGTCGGAGTGCTGCACGCGGGGGCGATCGTGTGGGGAGAGGACGGTGCCGTCTCATTCGACTTTCGCCAGCCGGGTGGCGCGCGCGGGTGGGAGGCCACGCATGATGTGGCCCTGACGCCCTCGGGCCAGGGGCTGTCCGTTCAGATCACGGGGGTGGACCCGTATCTGACGGGGCCGCTCTTCCAGACGCCGCCAGTGGGGCGAGCCATCGTGCGCATGCGGCTGAACTCCGACACCGGCGGCGGCGGGCAGCTGTTCTTCTATACCGATGGCCCGAGTGAAGAACACTCGGTGAAGTTCTCGGCACCAGCGGGCGTGATGACAGAGGTCTTCGTGCCTCTGCCGGAACTGGGGCCAGAAGTGCGTTTTCGCCTCGACCCACCGGGAACCTCGGGGGCGTGTCTGATTGAGTCGATCCGCGTGCTGTCGGGACTCGACACCACATGGCCGAAGTGGGAGCGGATTCCCCGTCCGACCGGCGAGGATGTGGCTCTCCTCAGCAGTGGGACGCTGGAGCTGCGGTTCTCGAAAACGAAGTACGGGGTGTTTGAGATCCTCGTCGATGGCCGCCCGCTGGGGACGAGTGGCGTCCTGCCCCAGGTGGCCGTGGAGCAGTCCGGGAAGGTGGTGTGGATGGGGTTGGAGGATGACCGGATTGAACTGGTTGGCGAACACACAGTGCGAGCGACGGCTTCGGCGAAGCTGCCGGGCGGGGGCGTTCTGAAGCTGCAACAGCAGTTCATGCGTACTCTGGATGGGCTGATCGAGGTGGAGACGACGCTGTCGACATCGGAGACGTGTGGACTGGTGTATGCCCCGTTGCTGCTTCTGTTTCCGGGGGACGAAACCTTCGGCGACCAGAAGGGCCAGGCTCTCTTTCCCGGCGTGGAGTACCTCGATAACGAACCGAGCAGTTCGGATGCCGATGTCGATACAGCACGGGCCTTGCGCCGGGTGCCTGCGGCTCACAAGATCACGTTTCCGTTGATGGCGTTGCAGGCGGATGGGCGCTATCTGGGGGTGATCTGGGAGCCGGTAACGGGATATCGGAATTTCGGGTTTGATGAATTCCATGACGCGGCTGCGCTCTTTGATTCGCCAGACCGCTTGTTTGGGACGCACTCCCATGTGTTCGGATTGATCGCCCCTGGGACACCCCAGGGGATGCGAGAGGATGGTCGAGAACTGCCCAGACTCGCCCCGAAATTCGCACCAGAGAGGCCAATTCATCTGAAGGCCAAGCTCATCTCCGGACGCGGTGACTCGGTGATTCCAGCGGTCCAGCGGTACTACGAATACCGTGCGGCGGCACTCGCCGGAAAGCAGATGGCCCCACAACCCTCGTCACTCGAACTGGCAGAACTGCTCAGTCCCGGCTGGCTTGATTCCCCCCTGCGAGACGGTCCCAAGTTCCGGCACGCTGTGGCCGGTGAGGCATTCCAAGCTCAACCCGCAGCCGATGCGATCTGGATGATGCAGCAACTGGCCGCCGTCTTGGACCGAGATCTGAAGCAAGACAGCGTCGATGAGGCCATCCGATTGCGGCAAGCTGCGAAGGAGTCGCTCGCGGCCCTCCCGCCGGGACTGCTGCATCATGCCGCTGTTGGCCACATCCGCAGCCCGAATGCCACACTGCTGCTCGGCGATCCGCTGGAGGGGATGCAGCAGGCTCGCAACGTTGCCATTGGTCAACTGGCCCTCCTGGGACCGGAGGGGAAGCTGGAGTACGTTCGCGATCCGAACCGACCCGACTTTGCCCGTACGCATTGGTCGAAGGAGGCCAATGGGCTGGCAGCACCGGTCGTGGCCAGAGCCCTCGAAGAGGCAGCCTTCTCCGGCGATCAGGCTCTCATCGATCAGGCCATCGCCCAGCTGCGAAAACTCGACAAGTACAAGAACACCGTGCCGCGCGGGGCACAGACCTGGGAGATCCCGCTGCACACGCCAGACATTCTGGCGTCGGCTCACTTGGTGAAGGCGTATACGCTGGGGTACGAGTTGACCCGCGATCCGAAGTTCCTGGAGCAAGCCAAATACTGGGCCTGGACCGGGGTGCCGTTTGTGTATCTGCAACCGCAATTCACAGGTCAGGTCGGTCCCTCTGCCACGATCCCGGTCCTGGGGGCCACTCATTGGAACAGCGTGCTATGGATCGGTCTGCCGGTCCAGTGGTGCGGGCTGGTCTACGCTGATGCGCTGCAACGGCTCAGCCGGTACGACGAGTCGGGACCGTGGGAGGAGATCGCGGACGGGATCGTGCTGTCGGGAATCGAGCAGACCTATCCGCCGCACGACCCGCATGGAGGATTGTTACCCGATTCGTATAATGTGCTCGGTCAATCGCGAAACCCGGCGGACATCAACCCCGGCACGTTACAGGTTCCCGCCGTGCGGATGCTGCTCGGGTGGGAAAGCTACGACGTGCGGAAGGTCGTCGAATCGGGCTGGACCATTCATGCCCCCGCCGGGATTGACCTCCGCGAGAATTCACCGACCATGGCGACATTCCATCTGGATGCCTGGACAACGGAACCGTATTCAATTCTGGTCCACGGGTTGAAAATCCGACCTCGTGTCGAGACCCGATTCCAGGTTCCCCGAAGCATCGCCGACGCCTCTCATCAGATCGAATGGGCGAAGCCGTTGGAGGAGCGATTCGAACCATCCACAGGGACTCTGATCCTGAAACTGCAGGGACGCGGGACTGTGACCTTGGACACGACAGAGGTTATCGCACAATGAGTCCATCGAACCAACAACTGATCTGGCTCCGCCGCAGCTTGGCCACATTCGTCGGCCTGCTGACGGTGACGCTGGTCTGCGGGCTGCTGTGGGGGTTGCTGGCATCCCTGGGGGATGCGGTCGGGGCGAGAGCGTTCCGCGGGGCGACTTTGGTTTTCGCGATACTGGACGGTGTCAGTGGGATCGGACTGCTGATCGGCACCGCGTGGAGCGTGACGCGATGGATGGAGCGGACGGAATCTCATTGATGTCAATGCGTCGGCGGCCCAGGGGGGGCCACCCCGGGGCTTTATTCTCGCAGACCAACAAAAAAAACCGCCGGAACTCCGAGGGGGAGGAGCACCGGCGGCTGCGAGAGTTGGCGGGGGCGACTCACCGTTTACGAAAAGTGCTCCCTCGACCGAATTCGATCTGGCAGAACTCTCAATCTTGACCGTGACAATCCACCCGCACTACCAGAGTCTTGCTCCAGCAATCAAGCTATCGGCCTGCCGCACACGGGCCACTCGCATTTTCTGCCGAAATCCCTCTGTGCGAAATGTGCGGGATCTTCCGGCCCCAGGGGCTGTCTGGCCGCTCGCCTCACTGACGACATGTCACCCATACATTCGGGCCATGTCCTTGATGTAGTCGAGGGCCTCCTCCAGATCCGGAACCTGCATCCCGCGCTGGCGGCCGGCCTTGTCACAGCGGGAAAGGAGTTCCAGTTCCTCGAAGTCCGGGTGCTCGCGCAGCCGCCTCTCGGCCCGCGCTCCAATCGTGCCGTTGAGGAGTTTGTGGGCCTCCATGTGGTGTTCGATCAGCCAGTGCGTGCGGTCAGTGATGAACCCTTTGAGTGCTTCCAATGCGGCACCGACATGATCGAGCGGGTCGATCGCCTTGCCGATGTCGTGCAGCAGAGCGGCCAGCAGGAACTCCTCGTCATACGGCAGTTCGTCGCGGGCCAGTTCAAAGACTTGGAGGCTGTGATACAGGGCGTCGCCTTCGGGGTGGTGCTTGCGGCTTTGCGAGACGCCCGCCATCGGGACCAGCAGCGAGCGAAAGACCGTGAACCGGTCGACCTCTTCGCCGGTTGGAACGATGTGGTCGAGATCCTCGTCGGGGTACTCCGTGGCGAGAAACTGTTCGAGTTGGGAGATCGTGGCCCGCTCGATCGCCTGGCCGGTGATCGAGCTTTTGAACACCAGCCGGGCCTTGTCGAGCGGGTACAGCGTCAGTTCGATCTCGAAGGGGCCTTGCACATGAATGTGCGTGAAGAGGCGTTCCTCGCCGTGCTTGCGGACCCGTTTGTGCTCGACCTCGTAGACCTGTCCCGCCTCATCGAGCGCGCCGGTCACGGCTTCTACCGTGGAGGCGAACACATGGATGTCGATGTCGCTGCCGATTCGCACGTGCCCGGTCAGCGTGCTGCCGATGAGTCGGGGCTTGAACTTCTTGAGCAGCCGCATGACCCCCAAGGCGGTCAGCCGCATCTGGCGCAGGTTCTTGAGCCGGTTGTCCCCCTCATACAGGTGGGCAAACCGCTGAATCTCGTCGCGGATCTCCGCATTCGAAGGGAGGTCTCGCGGCTTGACCCACCCGCCACAGATCTTGCGGGCGGCCTTCATCTTGGCTGTGTAATACTCCGACTCGCGCCGCGAGTACATCAGTCGAGCGGACTCGAAAATGATCCGCCGCCGCAGCTTGTCATTGCTCTTGTCAAACGGTTTGTTCTTGTCAGTCGGGTTCATGTCACACGGGGTCGACGCCCCGGAACTGAATGCGAGTGATCGGGTGACCACGAAACGAGGGGCTAGGAATGTCGTCTGTCGCTCCGCGAAAGTACGCCCTTGCGCAGAGCGAAAGCCGACACTGCGTCAGTGAACCGCTTTCCCAGTCACTCGGCGGGTCAGTGGAATGATACGCATCGCCCGCCCGTCTGCCCACCTTCGTAGTGGACACGAGGTCGAGCCCACGGTTCACGCGAATCCGAGAGGCCAGGGATTCCAAGGTGTGGAAAACCATTGACGGGGCACCAGTGCCTTGTCAATGCTAGATTTGGGGGTTGAGTCAGACCCTCCCGAGAGTGGCGAGTGCGAGACGCACTTTGTACTACGAATCCGCGATTTGTTGTCACGCTGCGCAAATGTCATGCGGCTGGGGAGAGGCTTTTCGCGGTGGCTTGGCGGGCGGGCCAGCGCCACGTAGGACGGGCAAATGTGCCCGTCCCCGCTGTGTCTGGCCCGTCCGAACGAGTCCACATGGGCAGCCAGTCGCCCCGGCCCATGTCACTCGCTTTCGACGCGAGAACGTCGCTCGGGACGGGCAAATGTGCCCGTCCTACGGTGGTGGGCGAAGCCCACTCCGTGGTTCCATATTCTGATCTGGGAAAGGACATCCCGACATCGCGAGCGGCAATTTGTGTGAGGCGGGTGTTCTGTGGCGGTGGGGAC
>JAYTWO010000448.1:0-2713 GCA_043743415.1 Planctomycetota bacterium | reverse complement strand
CGCCTTCACCCGGGGCGGACTCGGTCATCCTCGATGGTGATCGTCCCCCGCTTCCACCCGACTTCATCGGCGTCGATTGGGCCGACAAGGCTCATGCCATTTGCGTGATCGATCCCGAGCGGCCCACGCCCCAGCCCAGCACGCTCGAGCACAAGTCCGCCGTCATCGTCGCCTGGGCGCGGGCCTGGCAGCCGAAGTACCCCAACCGCGAACTGCGGCCCATCATCGAGTCGTCGCGCGGGGCGCTCATCCATGCCTTGATCGAGGTCGGGGGCTTCACGATCTACCCCATCAACCCCCCAGCAAGCCACCCGCTTTCGCGAAGCCCTCTACCCCACCGGTCGCAAGAACGACCCGATCGATGTCCAGCTGCTCGCCCAGTTCCTGCAGCATCATCACGCCGCGCTGCGCCCCCTCCAGCCCGACTCACCGCTCACGCGCCGCTTGGCCGAACTCACTCTGTTGCGACGGCAACTCGTCGAGCAACGCCAGCGAACTACCTGGCAACTTCGCAGCTCGCTCCAGAACTATTTCCCGCTGATCCTCGAACTGTTCGACGACCTCGAAGCGAACCTCGTCACCCGTTTGCTGCAGCGCTGGCCCTCGCTGCTCGAACTGAAACGAGTCAGTCCGTCACTGCTCAAGACCTTCCTCAAGGAACACGGCGTCCGCAGCGAGACCCGCCGCGAAGAACTCTTCGAACGCATTCGCGGGGCCGTCGACCTGACTCGTGACAAGGCTCTCATCGAACCCCGCGCCAGTGTTTGATGTCAGCGTGCCGCTGGACACGTCCAATGCCTGGCACGTCTCATCGAGACCCTCGTCCGCTCCATCGACGAGTACAACTCCGCCATCGCTCAGGCGGTCACTCAACACGAAGATGCCCCCCTCTTTGAGTCCCTGCCCGGAGCCGGAGCCGTTCTCGTCCCCCGACTCATCGTGGCCTTCGGCACCGATCGCGATCGCTACCAATCGGCGGAAGAACTCCAAAACCAATCCGGCATCGCCCCCGTCACCAAACAAAGCGGTCAGTCCCCATCGGTCCAGTCCCGCCGCGCTTGCCCCCGAATTTTTGAGACAGTTCCTCAAACAAACCTTCCACGAGTTCGCCGACCACTCCCGACGCTGGTGCCCCTGGGCGAAAGCCTTCTACGACCTGAAGAAAACCGCCGGCATGAAACACCAAGCTGCCATCCGCGCCCTCGCCTTCCAATGGATCCGCATCCTTTTCCGCATGTGGAAAAACCGCACACCCGACAACGACGCCCACGACGCCCACGACACCCAAGCCCTCTCCAAGTCCCACACCCCAATCGCCAACCGCCTGAACAAAGACTCCTCGAAAACTCAGGAGAAATCCCAAAATGTCACTTGAAAAACCTCAGAGGTCTGCCGGGACGCAGAGCCTGCGTGCTTGGATCGCCAATCCCGCTCAACACAGCTTTCTCAGCCGTATGCAATTTGCGCAGCGTGACAACAAATCGCGGATGAGTCGTACGGATGCACGGAGAAAACCTCATTTCCCGAGTTCGTCTCGCGCACGTTCGATCGGTCCGGCAGCGATGGGCTGCCTCCTGGAAATCGGATCTCATCTAGAGTTGAGCACTGGGAGAGCTTCACAGCTCCGCACTCATTTCTCAGGCTTTCTCCGTGCCTCCGTGCCTCCGTGTGAACTCCGCATCGGCCACCGTGGAGGGGACCACCATCTGGCGAATACATCCGGTTGCTGGAGAACCCTCCCGCTGTCCTTGTGCGGAGACGCTCACTTGAGTCAAAATGAACTACCGGTTCGGCGGTCCGAATCGTCCCGCTTGGTCTCGCGTCCGCGAAACTCGGCTCTGAGTAGTCCGGAGCCATCCGCCACTCAGAGATCCTCCGTCGCCCCCTGCCGTGATGAGCCCCCTCGATGATCTCCAGCCTGCTGCACTGGTTAGATGACCGGACCGGTTACCGTGCGCTCATGCACGAAGCACTGAATGAGCGCATCCCCGGGGGGGCCCGCTGGCGGTATGTCTGGGGTAGTACGTTGAGCTTTACGTTTGTGATGCAGGTCATTACCGGCCTCATGCTCTGGATGGGCTACAGCGCCAGTACGAAGACGGCCTGGGAAAGCGTGTACTACATCCAGAACGAGATGACGCTCGGCTGGTTGGTGCGCGGCATTCATCACTTCGCAGCTCAGGCGATGGTGATCCTGCTGGTGATTCACTTGGTGCAGGTCGTGATCGATGGGGCCTACAAGGCTCCCCGCGAAGTCAACTTCTGGCTCGGGCTGGTGCTGATGCAGATTGTGATGGGCCTCGGACTGACCGGGTATCTGCTGCCGTGGGACCAGAAGGGGTACTACGCCACCCAGGTCGCCACCGAGATCATGGGCTCCACGCCGGTCATCGGACCCGACATCCAGAAGCTCGCGCAAGGCGGCAGCGAATACGGCCATCACACGTTGACCCGGTTCTTCGCCATGCACGCGGGGGTGTTGCCCGCCTTGCTGGTGGTGTTGCTCGGGCTGCACATCTATGTCTTTCGGCGGCACGGGATCACGGTGCCCGATCCGCACCGGAAGCCCGACGCCATGTTCTGGCCGGATCAGGTATTGATGGACGGGATCGCCTGTCTCGCGGTCCTGGCGGGCGTGATGACGCTGACGCTCTGGCATCACGGGGCCGAACTCAGCGCCCCGGCCAACCCGGCCGAGGCCTACAACGCCGCC
>JAYTWO010000447.1:0-2410 GCA_043743415.1 Planctomycetota bacterium | reverse complement strand
ACCACGCGCGTCTTCCCCGACCCTGGCCCGGCAATGACCAGCAGTGGCCCGTCGACATGCTCGACCGCCCTCTGCTGGCTGAGCGTCAGACCATCCATCAACGACACGCGCGGGGACTCCTTGGGGGGCGGAACAACGCCCAGCAGTATACGGCATCGGAAGTAGAACGGAATTCATTCCGTTCCTCGCTCACCGCCACGCGAGCGCGCTGTCCGTAGGATGGGCAATCCTGACGTAACCGACATAAGTCGAAAATCAGCGAGTTGACCCCTCAAGGCTCCCAGGCTGGACTCCAGCACCTCGCCTTGATTTCCGCCTCACTAACCCCGAGACTGGAACTGTCTCTCGGGAGTTCCACCATGCCGACCATCCAAACCTCGCAGCAAGTCCTCGACCGCCACTACCTCGAAATCCGTTCCAGCATCCTGGACCTCGCCGCGGCACTCGATCGTCTCGAACGATCCGACGGGTTCTCGCAGACGGCGAGCGATCCTCGCCTGAAACTGCTTCACGAGGGGCTGCGGATTCTGTCGTCATCCGGCGATGATCGGGCCGAGCGGTTTCAACTGTTGCTCAGCGACAGTTACGTCCCGAACTGGAAGACGGCTTGAGTGGGATAGGCTTCCAGCCTGTCATCTCTGACGCCGCATGACAGGCTGGAAGCCTATCCCACGGTTTTCGCAACAATCACCCCAGGCCCCCCATGCCGCCACGTCGCCGTTCCGATCTCGTCATCCCGCAAGCCGACTCCCTGGAAGAGGCCGAGTACACCCTGCGCGTGCCCGATGCCGAGTACCTCCTCGTCCAGGAGGTCAAGGAGTTCAAGGCCGATACTGCCGTCTGCACCTCACTCGGACGCGGGCAGTTCGCCGCTCACTTGGCCGCACTCGACCCCAGTGCCAAGGTCACGTGCTTCTTCCTCGACCAGTATCTCTCCGACGATTCCATCGACTACCACGCGGGCAGTCACCGCAAGCTGCAGATCATGTGCGGGACCGACCTGCATGATCGCAAGGTCGAGTTCGCTGCCATGCCCGTCACCAAAGGGGGCGAGGCGGAGCTGACCCGCGAGCTGCTCCAGCAGATGCACATGCGGCTGGTGCGTGGCGGCACGCTGCTGGCCGCTGTCGACAATCCGACCGATACCTGGCTGTGCCACGAACTCGAAAAGATCTTCCGCAGCATTTCCCGCATGCCGGTGCGGCGCGGCGTGATCTATCGCTGCATCAAAGAGGACGAGCTGAAGAAGCCTCGCGACTTCCGCTGCGAGTTCGCCTTTCGCGACAGCGGAAACCTCATCAAAGCCGTCTCCCGCCCCGGCGTCTTCAGCCACCGCCACCTCGACCTCGGCTCGCGGGCCTTGCTCGAAACGATGGTGGTCAATCCCGGTGACAAGGTGCTCGACATCGGCTGCGGCTCCGGAGCGGTGTCTCTCGCAGCTGTCCACCGGGCCGCCGGAGTGCGGGCTCTGGGCGTCGACTCGAACGCCCGCGCGGTGCAGTGCCTGCTCGAAGGGGCCGCCCTCAATGGCACCACGAGCGTGACCGGTCTGATCGACGCCTCGAGCAAGATCCCCGAACCGGGGACGTTCGACTTGGCCCTGGGCAACCCACCGTACTACTCGCACTACAAGATCGCCGAGATCTTCATGCAGTCCGCCAAGAAGGCCCTCAAGCCCGGTGGCCGCGTGCTGTTCGTCACCAAGAAATCCGACTGGTTCGTCGCCCGCATGGGGCAGCTGTTCAAGGATGTGAAGGTGCAGACATCGCGGGTGTACAAGGTGGTCTCGGCGGTCCAGCCGGGGTAACGGGACAGTTCAGTTCTCAAGGTCATGACAACCATGAATCGCCCTCTTCGAGTGGAAGCACTCCCGGACTTTCGAATCCGCATCACGTATCAGAACGGCATTGAAGGTGTCATTGACCTCTCTGCCGATGTCGGCCGAGGGGTGTTCCTGCCCCTTGCAGACGAAGCGTTCTTCCAAACGGTTCATCTCGGAGATTTCGGTCAAATCGCCTGGACAGAGGAACTCGAAATCTGCCCAGACGCCGCTTACCAGGAGATCGTCAACCAGACCTCTTCCGAGGTCAGTCATGCCTGAAGTCAGCCGGTTCTACGGCATTCTGATCCGGTTCTATTTCCGAGATCATCCTCCCACTCACTTCCATGCCATTTACGGAGAACATGAGGCATTGATTGAGATTGAGACGGGCAACATCCACCAAGGGCACCTCCCCAAGACGGCTTATCAACTCGTCGATCGATGGCGCAGCATTCATCTCCAAGAACTCCGTACTACTCACGTCACAAATTTGCGCACGCTGCGCAAATTTCCGATGGCCCGAAGACCTCTGTACCCCGAAGGGGTTATCGATCACAGCCCAGGGTCGCGACGCAGGAGCGCACCCTG
>JAYTWO010000446.1:0-3346 GCA_043743415.1 Planctomycetota bacterium | reverse complement strand
CGGCGACAATCCAACCACAGCGGACCGGGGGCCAAGATGGCGGTGCAGCAGGAGATTCTGGACCAGCTCGAACAGTTGATCGACCAGTCGGACGGGGTGACGCTCGATTTGGGGTCGCTCCCGGTAATGAACCCGCAGACGACCCAGCGGGCCATCAAGCGGGTCGCCCAGCAGCTGCCGCACCTCACCACGCTCAACCTGTGGGGCAACCAGATCGGCGATGCCGGGGCGCTGGCGATTGCGGAGGCCATTCGAAAAGGGCACTGGCCGGACCTCAAATCGCTGTGGCTGGGCGGCAATGACCTGCCGCTCGACCAGTCGGTCCTCGGTTCGTACAACCCGCAGCTGATCGCCGAAGCGATTCAGGCTGGGGACGAGGGGATACTCCCCGCAGCCCGGATCATGTTTGTCGGTATGGGAGCGGTCGGAAAGAGCTGTCTGGCGAAGAAGTGTTTTCTTGGACAGTCGACCCCCGCCGGGCAGTTGCACGAGAAGACTCCCGATTTCGAGCTGGTCGATCCGAACACGTGTATGTTCAAGCCGAAGATCGAGCTGAATGGTCGTCTGATGGAGATCACGCCGTACGTGTGGGACTTGTGGCCAGCCGGAACTGCACGGGTTGCATGAGACGTTTCTGGGGGACCGGCCCGATCTCGATGACGACTTCTCCCCGGACGACGACGCTGCCAAACCGCAGCTGGGGCGGTCGGTCTACGTGCTGGTGCTGGCTGCGGACAAGTCGCCGGACTCGGTCGTGGGGGATCGCCAGGCGTGGCACGACGAGGGGAACGCGCTGCCGTACTGGTTGAAGATGCTGCACCACCACGCCGGTCCGGACGCCCCGGTGGTGATTGCGATAACGCGGTGCGACTACGGTTATGGGAAGGGGAAGCGGGGGAATCGACCGGTGGATGCCGAGATCGAGGTGATGGTCCGCGAGGTAGGACGGGCACATTTGCCCGTCCAGGGGGGACGTGCCGAGAAGGGGGCACCATCCATGCAGGGGGCTGGTTCCGCCCCATTTGAACTCGTTCACGACGGAGGAGGCACAGCGGGGACGGGCAAATGTGCCCGTCCTACGACGGAGATGATCCGGGTGTTCGAGACAGCCCCGGAGGCGTTTAAGCGGTACGGAGTGAACGTCGTCGCGGTCGTCGATGGCCTTTCGGCGACTCCCGATGGAGAACCGCAGGCGATCGAGAAGTTGCAAGCGGCGATCACGCTGGCGGTGGAGGGGATTCGGACCTCGCTGGAGAAGCGAGTCTCCCCGAAGATCAAGACGCTGATCGAGGTAGTCGAGAGGCCCGACACCGGGCTGCGCGGGTTGCCAATGGCGAGCTTCACGCACTTTCAGGGGTGGTGCCGCGAGTCGGATCTTGATTCGAAGTTTCAGGAACCGGGGAAGCTGAGTCGACTCCAACAGAGCTGCTTGCGAATCATCGACGGGCTGGGGGTGGTGTTCTATTTTGGCCGGACGGAACGGGAAGAGGAGATGCTGGCCGACAAGGGTTCGCACTACCTCGACCGGATGCCTCATTGCTCTTCTGTACTTGGGAAATACACTCTACGTGAGGACAAGAAAAGCCAGTGCATGGCCGAGTCGATCGGGCGTCCGATTCCGGAGAAAGTCGCTGATTGCTCCGCAATCAGAACGCCTGACGCGAGAAGACGCCGATCTCAATTCGCGTTCTGATCGCGGAGCGATCAGCGACTTTGCGTCCCCTGGTCATCTCGTCAAACTTGGGTTCCTCGGTCTGTCGATCATGAATCCGATAAGGCGCAGCGGCACATCGCGGCAAATTCGTGATTGTCCTCGACGCAATGCCGAAGGAACTCCTGACACGCGGCGATCGCTTTCGCTTGATCTTTGTCGAGCGGCCTTCCTTCAAACGCCAGAAGAAGGTCTTGCATCTCGTGAACGCGATTGAGGAGTTTACGTCTGGTCTCGTTCAGCTTGGGGCGATCGAGCCCAAGAATCGCGATCGTTCGTTTCCCTCGCCCGCCACGATCCTTTCCAACCGGCAATTCCTCCCGGAATTCGATGAACTCACTCGGATCTTCACGAGTGGGATTGACCAGAATGGGTTGTTCGCGGGCAACATCCTCATGATGAGAGAGTGATCGCTTCTTCGGGGCTCTCAAGGGGAACAGGTTCTTCTTGTGTGTCTGATTGCAATGCTGGCAACTGAACAACAGGTTGTCCCAGTCATACGCCAGCCAGTAGTAACCGGACCGGCTGAGAGCATCACCAACCCTTTGAACCCATCCAGCCTTCGGGCGCACATGTTCCACGTCACCGTGGAAATTGGCTGTCACATCGGCTCGCTCGCAATACGCACACTTGTCGTGCTGGTCGCGAATCAGTTGCTCTTTGACAATACGATGCGCATAAATGGAGCTTTGAAACTCCGGGAGATCTTCGCCCGCCTCCATCGCGTCGATCATACGTTGCTTGGCCTGGCCGCCCAGCGAAGCCTCACCGTCCAGCGGGACGGGGACGTTGGCAGACTTGTTGATTCGGATCATTTCTTCGCTTTCGCTGCCTTTTCCAGAAGTTCCACAGCGGCTTTGAGTCGTCGATCCAGATTGCGTTCATCCGCGGAACTTCCTGTCGGAAGTTCTCGGACTTTCGTGTTCAGCTCCTCCAACTCACGCTTTTCCTTGGCGGTGAGTTTGTCCTTCTTGAGCAACGCCACCCGCCGGGCCATCCACTTCTCGGTCTCGGCATCTCGAAGAGGCGTGTCATCAAACAGTTCGCTCGACAGAATCTGGTCCACCCTCCAGCCCTTCACGGAGATCGGATCATTGTCGATGACGACATGATCGCCCTCGCGCCGGAGCAGTACGACATTGGCCCCGATTTCTTCTGCTGCTTGAACGATCAGTGGACTGTGAGCGGTGGCGATGAACTGGGTTTTGGGGAATCGGTCACCAAGAAATCTCATTAGCTTGCGTTGCCATGAGGGGTGGAGATGGAGATCGATTTCATCGACAAGGCAGACACAGGGCTCAGCCAATGGGTTTCGGCTATCTGGATAAGCGTGGTACAACCTTGACGCCAAGTCAACAACAAGTGAGGCTATCGATTGATAGCCGTATCCCAATTCCTTGAATCGCACCTCACCAAATGGAGTCTTGAACATCACTATGGGGCCAGCATCGACATCGTCGGGCAGCTCTATTCGAATTCCATCAATGTCAGGTAGCAGCTCGATTAAAGCAGCAGTGACTTGTTGATAGCGGTATCTACTCTTGCTTTCTTGTTTACCGTTCTCTTTCAGCCGGCGATAGTCGAGAGACAATATCCACTCCTCGCAATCGATCAGTTCCGCACTTTCAAAAAACA
>JAYTWO010000445.1:0-4696 GCA_043743415.1 Planctomycetota bacterium | reverse complement strand
CAACCTTGGCTTCGTTGGCCTTCGTCAGGGCTTCCTTCTGAGTCACCAAAGATTTCTCGGTGTCTGCCAGAGTTTTTGTGGCCTGCTCGATCTCGCGTTTCAGCTTGAGGAGCTGTTGCTCGATCTCGGAGAGCTTGGTATTTGCAGCAGCTGCGGCCTGCTCAGCGGCGAGACGCTGCTGGAGGGCCACTTCGGCTTGGGCCTTCTGCTCGGCCAGCTTCTGATCGGGGGTCGGAGCGGGAGGGGTCGCAGGCTCGGCAGGCGTTTTAGCGAGTACGGCAGCAGCTTCGGCAGGCGTAGTCGCAGTGGCGTCCGCGGTCGCCGGGGCATCATCCGCGCGCAGGTCCTGTGGAGTTCCACACAGCCAGCCGCCCAGAACAAGGCCCAGCATCCAGCACGTGAGAGGAGTCCGGCTCATGAATCAATTCCAGCAAGGCAGGAGGCAACCCGCCGCAGACATGTGTCCATGCGGGCCAACCAAATGGGAGAATCACGACCTGATAGCTGTCGAACTTTCCCGACATGCCAACACCCGTGAACAACAGGCAGGAGCGTCCATCTCATCGAAGTCCGCCGATCCATCAGAATCGTCACATGCCTCACCAAAGTCAAGCTGGAGAGGCTGTGGAAACTCTACAGCTTGTGCTAGATCGACTTGAGAAATCGACATTACCACTCAAAATACCAGTCCCACCCCAATTGGTTGGTTGAATCGCTCGCCCCCCCACAATATCATTCCCGCCCCACCCCCGGCCCAGCCGAAAGGTGAGACGTGCGGCCCACGTGGCGGAATTGGCAGACGCGCTAGCTTCAGGAGCTAGTGTCAGTAATGACGTACAGGTTCAAGTCCTGTCGTGGGCACTCCAAGCGGCGAAAGGACTTACGGCAAATTGCCGTGAGTCCTTTTTTGCTTTGCGGAGGCATGGAAGGCATTTGGGGGGCAAATTGGGGGGCAGAATTGGATTTACGTTGGACCTGAGCCGCTTGCCGTTCGGACGAGAATGTCGAGCGGAGGCAAAAGCATGGCATGGTTGGAAAAAAAGGGACAACGGTTCCTGTTGGTGTTTCGATTGAACGGAGCACGTTACAAAAAGCTCCTCGACCTGACCGACCGACGAGAGGCAGATGCGATCACCGCCAAGGTGGAACGCCGCATTGAAATGTTGGAACGTGGCGAGTGGCAGCTGCCCGATCCGTCCCAGGTGGCAGATTCGCTGATCGGAGAACTCGCTCCGCGTCCGGTGGTCCAGCTTCCCCAAGGAAAGACTCTGGGAGCGCTGATGGATGAGTACATCCCTGCGATATCGACCGGTTGCTTGGAAGCGAACACCGTGGGGACACTGACGACTCACCTCAACCATGTCCGCCAAGTGATGGGCCGGAATTTGCGGGTGGAGTCCGTGACCTTTGCCGCTCTCCAAAAATACGTCGACACTCGATCCAAGGCTCGGGGCCGACGCGGAAAACCCCTCAGTGCCGCCACTCTTCGCAAAGAACTGGTCAGCTTCGGGGCCATGTGGACCTGGGCGACGCGAATGGAATACGTCAAACACCCCTTCCCCAAGCAGGGGTTGAGAGACCCGAAGGTCGACGAGAAACCCGCCTTTCATACCTTCGCGGAAATTGAGCGAAGAGTCGCCCGAGGCCAACTCTCCGAAGCCCAGCAAGCCGATCTCTGGGACAGCCTGTTCTTCGCCCCTGAGGAACTCACGGCTGTTCTGGAGCATGTGCGAGTTCATGCCCGGCATCCATTCATCTACCCGATGGTGCTGACCGCCGCCCATACCGGGGCCCGGCGCAGCGAGCTGATCCGGATGGAGGTCCAGGACATCGACCTCGAAGCCGGGATGCTGACGATTCGGGAAAAGAAGCGAGTGAAAGGCACCCGGTCTTCTCGCAGCGTGCCGTTGTCCACCCCGCTCAAGCAGGTTTTGGCCGCATGGCTTCCGGAGGTGACGGGGCGGCTTGTCTTTCAACTCGACGGAACAGAACTCACTTGCGGCGAAGCAATCCACCATATCAAGTGGACGCTCGAAGGCAGCTCGTGGAAGCATGTCCGTGGCTGGCATGTCTTCCGGCACTCGTTCATTTCGAACTGCGCCAGCTGTGGCGTCGATCAGCGCATGATTGATGACTGGGTGGGACACCAGACCGACGAAATGCGGAAACGCTATCGCCACTTGCTACCGAGCACGCAACGGGCTGCCATGGACACCGTGTTCGGGAGGTAACAGCCCCAGACTTTGGACCCGCTGGAGTTCCTCGTGAGAGACAATCCACTCTTTGGAGTTGCCTCTCCCACAGGACCTCTTCGCGGCTTTGATCCTCCCCAGTCGGCACCACTCCCGGACAGTGAATTCTGCTTTTCCCAACAACTGGGCCACGTCGCCAGTGGAGTAGAACTCTTGGACCACGTTTTGTTGAGCCAGGAGCCGAATCGTCTCCTCGATCCGGTCCAGACGCCGCAGCACTTCCGCTTCGATGTTCATGTTCACGATCCTTGTGAATGACTCGTTCCATTCGCCCCCACCGTTGCTCTGAGTTCTGAGGATTCAGGCCGCATTCTCGTCATTTGATCCATCAAGTTCGCGATGGATCGGACCTCGTGCGACCCGAGTGGCGAGATCCTGTTTCCATTCCTCTCCGCCCACCGAGTGGCCCCACTTTCGAATGCGGTCTCGCGCCTCTCGGGCGGCGAGTCCCGTCAGGAAGCCGCCGTATTGCTTGGGCAGCTGTGAGCGGAGCCAATGTTCCGCAATGCCATCCACCACCAGAGCACCAGCCTTGAGCATGCGATCGATGGAACCGATCGCCACACACGCCGCCAGGATGAGGGTCAACTGGTCTCCTCGCAGGAATTCATTCTGTGTCATCTGGAATCGCAGTGATACTTTGAGCCTCATGGTCTTCATTCCTCTTCCTTGAATTGGGGTATGTCGCCACCCGAACATTCGGATTTCAACGTGACCCCGAATTTGATCCGACGAATCTGGACATCGTCTTGAAACGACTTGTCCAGATGATGTGATTTCGCATGCTGGACGAAACTGCCGACCACATTTTCCAATGGGCCATCCAGTCCCATCAGCCCCGCATAAGAGACCAGATGCCCGAGAATCTGGGACTGGTTGCGTTGCAGATCGGGCAACAGACAGAATCTCGTCCGTTGGACCTCAATCAGCGCCCCGAGGTTCTTCGATACGGCTTGCACGGCTTCCCAAAATGGGTGCATGCTTCGCCGTGTCGAGTTTTCATTGTCCGGGAGACGGAGCGAAAACCACGTGTGGGTCAGCTGCTCCCAAATCCCCCCGACCTTCTTCAGGTCTGGCAAATCGTGAATCGCGTATTCCCGCAATGCCTCCCGTCGCAGCTGGAACTCAATTCGGAATACCGTCCCAATCGACTCTCGTCCCCAGACTTCATAGAGCCAGGTCTTGGTCGGTGATTTGGCCAGCTCTCGGATCTTGTCATAAATTCGCAATTGAATCGGTGATGTTCCCGATCCGAAGTATGCAGTCTCTGTTACTTCATCATTTTCGTAAAGCCTTCGCGTGCGACTCCGACAGACGCAATGCTGTTTCAGGAACTCATAGGAGAGTCCGTCAGAGACAGCGAAGTCCGCAGCCAAGTCCATGCGACTGATCCGGACCTTCGCGATCGTTCCGCCCAGCTGGCGAATCCAATCCGTGACCAGACGAGGGGCAGCATGCGGCCCCAGTTCCCACAACGCACGGGCACTCAGCGAGGCAGTGGCATTGGGACTGGTCGATTGCGAATTTGAGCGAGCTTTCAAGAAAAGATGCACATCGGGGCGCTGGAGATGCCAAGTGAAGAATCGCTTACCTCCCGTGGGGAAGATCAGCGTCTCTGTGTCGCGAAATAACAATCCCCCGGTCTCTTGAGCAGCGAGTTTCCTTTGATGGAGTTCTTCAAACAGATGAGTCCACTCCGACCCCCAGTCGACGTAGAGGCTCAAGTCGAGCGTGTCGACGTTGGCTGCCAGGAACTCCCAGGTTGATGAGCCTGTAATTTGAAGGCCGGGTGTTACAGAGTGACCGGCCTTCGCAGGGGCGGCCACCTGCGAATCGGCGGAGGCTTCGCCCCGCCGCTCCGCAGGGTTCCACCCCGGCGTGTTCTGCTGTTCGTTCTCGCGGGCATTGGTATTCATGCCCGCAGTATGCTGTCAGGCTGGCTCTTCGGCGTGGACAATAGTGCGCGCAAATCTGTCCGCGTGTCTCCATTCCTTGACCATCCACTGAACCCGCTTGGCCCATGCGCCATCTTGGGTCGGTATTCCATGTTGTGAGACTTGAGGGTCAAATTCAATCGCTTGAAACAGTCGTCGAAGATCTGCGGCGTTCAGGAGATGCCGTTTACTTTTTGAACGCCGATCACTCCTGTTGCCAGCCGATGACAACAAGCGACTGAGTTCGATCAGCGCAGCCGCCACTCGGACGGCGATATCCAGGGGAGTGAACGTCTTGTCACGACTTCGATCCCCATTGAGAATGCTGAGATACAGTCGATTTCCTTGCGTCACGTGATCGCGAATGACTTGGGCAATCGCCGGGAGATCACTGAGTCGATGGTCCGTGCGCAACAGGAATTCCATCGCATCCGCATCATTGTCGTTGATCGCACGGGACAACAGTTCGCTCGGCCCACATCCGCGGAAGATGACACACGGGAACCACAC
>JAYTWO010000444.1:0-1603 GCA_043743415.1 Planctomycetota bacterium | reverse complement strand
AATGACGCAGGGGCCGATGATGAACAGCAGCGGCTGACCGGGGCCGCAGAGGTAACGATCGACGCGGACGGGATTGTTCGGCATGGGAGAGTCCTTTCGGGGAAGCACGCCGTCGCAGAATTCGTGAGAATTCTGCCGAACGGGGCCATGATTTCCAGAGGGCAGAATTCTGCCGAATTCTGCGACGAGACAGTCACGCCTTCGCCGATTTCCTCGCAATCAAATGATCCAGTTCCGCCTTCAGCTTCGGCAGGATGGTGTCGTACGTATATGCCCCGACCTCTTCCGGCCCCTTCTTTAGGTTCACGAAGTTCGGTCCGCACCACAGACCCAAGTCCGCGTCGTCCGTCTCGCCTGGCCCGTTCACTCGGCAACCCATCACGGCGATCGTGATCGCGTGATCCTTGGCGTAGGCCGTCATCTCCTTCACGGCTGCGGCCAGATCGATGAACGCCTCGTTCTCGACCCGCGAGCAGCTCGGGCAACTGATGATGTTGAGCGACTGGAGGCCGTAGTCCACGACGCTCCGCACGCGACCGGCAGCGATGTCTTCCAGGATCTTGCGTCCGGCCACGATCTCTTCGGACTTGCGGGAGTTGGGGACCGTCAGCGAGACGCGGATCGTGTCGCCGATCCCCCGGCTGATGAGCTGCTCGAAGGCGATGCGGGTCTTGATGATCCCCTCGGGCGGCATACCCGCTTCGGTCACACCCAGATGCAGCGGCACATCGGGGCGTTCGGCGGCGAAGCGTTTGTTGACCTCGATCACATTGCGGGGATCGGAGTCCTTGAGCGACACCACGTACCGCGTGAACCCCAGCGAATCGAGAAACGCACAGTGCTCGAAGGCACTCTCCAGCATGGGCGAGATCGAGTCGTGGGCGTCGTACTTTTCCTTCTTACCCGGATCGACCGAGCCGCAGTTCACGCCGACGCGCATCGCACAGTCATGCTCCCCAGCGATGTCGGCCAGGTAGCGGACCTTGTCCTGCCACGGCTTCTCACGCTCATGGTGATACAAGTGCCCCGGGTTGTAGCGGATCTTGGCCACATGCGGGGCGACCAGTTCCGCCATGCGGTAGTTCTCTTGCAGGTCGACCGCGAGGTTCGCTTCGACCAACTGGGCAATCTCCGCCAGAGCCTCCGCGTCCTTGCGACTATCCACCGCCACGCGAATCACGTCGGCTCCAGCGGCCACCAGATCGCGAATCTGCCCGACGGTGGCCTCAATGTTCTGCGTATGCGTCGCGGTCATGCTCTGCACCGCGATCGGATTTCCCCCGCCGATCGTCACCGACCCGATCTTTACCGAACGCGTCGGATTGCGAGGCAATGCTCGTGATTCCACACCAGTCTCCCTTGGTCAATTGGCCAGCCCCGGACCGCCTGTCTCGCGGTCGAGAGTGGATCATAACCGATCGACGGGTGGGGACGAGAGTGCAGGGTGAGGCGACTCGTCAGGGGCGTCAGAACAATCGCCGCGACAGGTGCGTCATTTGGCCACCGTCTCGGTCGGCGGCACCGGATGTTCGAACTTGGCCAGCTCCTGACCATTCTTCCCATTCCAGACGCGGACCACGCCGTCCTCCCCGGCGGAGACGAC
>JAYTWO010000443.1:0-7503 GCA_043743415.1 Planctomycetota bacterium | reverse complement strand
CGACCACCGGTCGCGCACCCTGGGTCCGGTCGCTCCCAGGGGCCGAACCCTGAAGGGGTTCCACACAGGGTCACGCGGGTGTTCAACCCCTTCAGGGTTGAGTTCCCCGGACCACGTTTCCCAGGGTGCGCTCCTGCGTCGCGACCCTGGGCTGGGATGTGAAACCCCTTTGGGGTGCAGAGGTCTCCAGACCACCGGAAATTTGTGCAGCGTGCGCAAATTTGTGACGTGAGTAGTACGGGGAGTCTGAGACCATGTGCAGAGGCTGGTTCCGGCCCCCCACGTTCTGGCGAACGCAGCTACCACGGACAAGCGACACCGGCGTTACCTTCGGCATCCTCGTTGCCTTGCACCAGCGCTTGTATTTCTTACAGCCACTTCATCAATCAACGATTGCCTCTCGCGCCCCTCGACCTAGGTTCTTCCGGGGCCGGAAAGACCGGTTCCAGCGGATGTTTCCGATGTGCAACAGAGGGTTCGAAAATGCAACGTATCGCTTGTGCGCTGTGGCAGGATGAAGCCGGTTTTGTCGTCTCGGCGGAGCTGGCTCTGGTCAGCACGATTGCCACCCTCGGGATGGTGACCGGCCTGGCTGAGGCCGCGAACAGTGTCCACAACGAGTTGCACGATGTCGGGTCGGCAGTCGGGAGCCTCGACCAGTCGTTCTCGTACAAGTCGACCAGCGGGCAGGTGGTGTCGTTCAGCGATGCGGATCAGCAGTGATGGTGTCGCCGCCCGGCGTGTGCATTCGCCAAATGGTGGTCCCCCTCTCGGCTGGATTCTGGCCCCTATCCCGAAGGGATTCCAGCCAATAGCCGGTGGTAAGCGAAGCGACACCACCGGACAGCAGTCCGTTCTGGTGAGACCTATCCCGGAGGGATTGCAGCGATTTCGCCCGCCCTAGCGGCTGGAATCCCTCCGGGATACTGAGACCAAGACGACATTGCGTCCGGTGGTGTTCGCTCCGCTCGACCACCGGCTATTCGCTGGAATCCCTTCGGGATAGCAGAGGACCACCATTTGGCGAATGCACCCGCCGCCCCGTCACCCGACGCGTGACTGGGTGAGTCACTCACGGGAGTCGCTATACTCCCCGACTGTGTGGCCTCCCGTACGCGGGCAGGCCAGTGACCGGTGAGGCGACTCCGACGAGATGACGACACGCATGTCCGCTGAAGTGGAACCCGATGACCAGGCGACCGAAACCGCCGAACAGCTGCGGGACGACCTGCGGCCTTGGTTCGAGCCGATTACTGAGTTAGTCGAATCGCACCCCGACGGACTCGACTGGGGCCGGTACTTTGGGAACTCGCACCCGGTGGAGTTGGATGTCGGTTGCGGTCGCGGGCTGTTCGTGCATTCGGCCAGCCTCCGTCACCCCGGCACGAACTATGTCGGGATCGAGTTGGACTACAAGGAGGGCCGGCGGGCCTCGCGGCGGTTGCTGAAGCGAGCGGCCCCCAACGCCCGCATCTGGGGCGGCGATGTGAACGTGGCCTACCGCAAGTTGATCACAGCCGGTTCACTGGAAGCGATTCACGTCTATTTCCCCGACCCGTGGTGGAAGGCCCGGCATCGACGGCGGCGGGTGTTCAACGATCTGTTCCTGAATCAGAGTTCCGCGCTCCTCAGGACGGGCGGGTGGCTTCATTCCTGGACGGATGTCGAGGAATACTTCGGGGTGATTGAGTCGCTGATGGATCACCACCCCGATTTCCAGAAGCGACCCGCCCCCCTGGAGCGGATTCCAGAACACGATATGGATTACCAGACCAGCTTCGAGCGGAAGAAGCGCCAGTTGGGGCTGCCGATTTACCGGGGGTTGTGGCAAAAGGTGAGGTAGCAGTCAGCCAGTCACCCGACGCGTGAGTTTTGAAGTGGCGCATGACTCGTGGGGGATCAGCCTGCGCTGCAGTATTTCGGTTCAACGCACTATTGGGGGTGGCTCCGATGTCGCTTGAGATGTCTGTTTGGCGTAGGAACCAAGCCTTGATGGTGTACTAACCATGCACTTTGTGAAGTGGGGCAACTCTGCTCTGACTGAAAACTGATGACTCACGACTGACAACTCACGCACTGTGAAACAGTGCGTTGCCGTGACGCAGGAGCCAGAGGGATTGAAAGGCGAGTCCGTCCCCCGTAACCTCTTGTGGCTGTGGCACCCAGACATTCAACGACGTGTCTGGGCCACTCCGCCGTGCCCGTTCCGCAGACGCCGCACATTCCGCCACTCGACGAAGAAGAGAACTGTCATGGGAAGAAACTTCGAGAATCGCAAAAACGCGATCTTCAAGACAGCTGCGCAGAAGACCAAGCTGTACTCCAAGTACGCCAAGCAGTTGTACGTCGTCGCCAAGAATGGCGTGCCGAACCCCGAAGCCAATCCGGCATTGCGGAGCATGGTGGAGAAAGCCAAAAAGGATCAGATTCCGAGCCACGTGATTGAAAAGGCGATTCAGAAGGCCGCGGGCACTGGGGGCGAGGACTTCCATTCCGCCCGCTACGAAGGTTTCGGCCCCGGGGGCTCGCTGGTCATCGTCGATTGTTTGACGGACAACGTGGTGCGGACGATTGCCGAGATCCGCAACTGTTTCAACAAGACCGGCTCCAAATTGGGGTCAGCGGGATCGGCGGCTCTCTCGTTTGACCACCTGGCGGTTCTGTCCTTCCCCGGGGACAACGAAGATGAAGTGCTGGAAGCGATGTTGAATGCCGACATCAATCTCAATGACATCGAAAGCCAAGAGGGCCGCCTGACGATCTTTGCGCCCCCCAGCGAGTTCTACAAAGCCAAGGCCGCGTTGTTGGAAGCGTTTCCGAAGACCGAGTTGGAAGTCCAGGAGATCACCTTTCTCCCTCAGACCAGCAAGTCGCTGAGTGCGGAAGACTGGCCCGTGTTCGAAAAGCTCTTCGACATGCTCAACGATTGCGATGACGTGCAGGATGTCTATCACAACGTCGACATGCCCAGTTAGGAACAGTCCCGGAATAAGAAGGGGATTTGCAGAACGTAAGACGGACTTCCAGTCCGTCTTTTCCAGGACGGACTAGAAGTCCGTCCTACGGCGAAAATCGGAACTTATTTCGGGACTGTTCCTAATCGCGTTCTCGGCTCTCAATCCAGATACACGAACTCGTTCAGATTCAGGGCCATCAGGCAGTAATACTTCAGCGCGTCATCGGCGGAGAGTTGGAACGTCTCCCGCAGATCGGCGATGAGCTTGGTCCCGCGAGTGACCTCAGCGGGCGTCGGCTCGCGCTGGAGCGTACGTTGCAGCACCAGCCCCACGCAGGCGTTCGCGTCGTCGCCCGTCCGCTCGCGGACCTGCTTCGCAAACACCCCCGCAGCGTCGTTGATGAACACGCTGTTGAGCATGGTCAGGGCCTGGGTCGGCTGGGTCGTAGCGAACCGGACGGGGCAGGCGGAATCGGTGTCGGCCACATCGAAGGCGGCCAGCAGGGGCACTTGCAACGAGCGCTTGATGTGGACGTAGATGCTGCGGCGGGTCTGGCCTTCGGGGGAGTTTTGATCCCAACCCGATCCGGGAACCGACTGTCCGGCCAGAACCTCTTTTTCGATCTTGGGGTAGATGCTGGGACCAAACATCTTGTCGGTATTGAGGGTGCCGTTCATGGACAGGACCGTGTCGCGGATCTCTTCCGCACGCAGTCGCCGCATGTCGAACCGCCACAACTGGTCGTTGAGCGGGTCTTTGGCCAGAGCAGCATGCTGACCGCGTGATGACATGCGGTAGGTGTTCGAACTCAGGATCAGGCGGTGCAGGTGCCGCAGATCCCACCGGTGTTCGATGAGGTCCGCCGCCAGCCAGTCGAGCAGTTCGGGATGCGTGGGGGCGTCCCCTTGCAAACCGAAGTTGCTGGACGACTTCACGATGCCGCGCCCGAAGTGCCACTGCCAAACGCGGTTCACGATCACGCGCGCGGTGAGCGGGTTGTCGGGGCGGACCATCCACTCGGCGAGAGCCCGGCGGCGACCGGTCGATTGGCCGCTGCCGGGAACATGCACGACGGGAATCGTGTCGGTCAGCACGCTGGGGAAGCGCGGCTCGACGGCGTCTCCCTGGGCATGGGCGTTGCCGCGGATCAGCACATGCGTCAGCGGGGCGTCTTTGCCGTTCTCCTTGATGACCAGGGCCATCCCCTGACTGCGAGGCGGGTTGTCTCGCAGCTTCCGTCGCTCCTTGCGCAGTTGGACGTATGTCTGGAACTGCTCTTCGGTCAGGAACTTTCCGACATGTGGCTTCAAGACCCGTTCGCGGGAACTTTCGGCCTTGAAGTCATCGATCTCGCCCCCCTTCAGGTGCGGTATCATCGTCGCTTCGAATGCGTCGATCTGCCGTTCCACGTCCGCCACTTTCGCCTGATGGGCCGCCTGCTCGGCCTGCTCGGCCAACTGCACCGGCGAAGAGTTCCCCTCGACGAGACCGACATCAATAAATTGTCCACCGCCAGTCTGGTGGCAATGGATGGCCAGGACATTGTCCTTCTCGGTGAGCATCGCGCGAGTGAACTTGTCCAACGGAATGTTCGCGTATGCGGTGCCAAAACCATCGAGTTCCAGGACCAGCGTGCCGTTCAAATAGACCTCGGCGTCTTCGTCATGATAAATCCGCAGCGAGAGCCGCGTAGCCGGTGCCGACTGCTCAGTCACGGGCGGAGCGGCGAAGGAGCGACGGAGCCAGATGTCTTTCGTGTTCCAATTCGTGCCGATCACGCTGCCGGGCGTCCCCTTGGTCCCGAATCCGCCGGGACCGGTCTTCCAGGTCTGGGCATCAAAGCCCGACTTCATCCAATCCTCGGCGGGGGCATCGGTGGTGAAGCTCCAGGTTTGAGCCTCTGTCTCCGAGGTGGGGACCAGCGTGGCGAATTCCTGAGCGGGGGCTGTGGCCTGCGAATTGAGTTCAACCAAGGAGTTGCCGCCCCCGTTGTCGAAGTGCCGCATGTTTCGGAAGAACGCCAGGAAGCTGTAGTAGTCCTTCTGTGGCAGCGGGTCGAGCTTGTGGTCGTGGCAGCGGGCACAATTCAACGTCAGCCCCAGGAACGCCTGCGAGGTCGTGCCGACAATATCGTCCAGCCCGTCGTAGAACGCGATCTCGCGGTCGACCGGCTCATCGTCCCACATCCCCAGCCGGTAATAGCCGGTGGCGATCAGCGAGTCGGGCGTCACCGCGTCGAGTTCATCGCCCGCCAGTTGCTCTTTGAGGAACTGGTCGTACGGCTTGTTCTCGTTGAACGAGCGAATCACATAGTCGCGATACCGCCAGACGAATGGTTTGGCGTTGTCGCGTTCGTAGCTGTTGCTTTCGGCATAGCGGACGAGGTCGAGCCAGTAGCGGGCCCAGTGTTCGCCGTGTTGGGGCGACTCGAGCAGCGACTCGACGAGGTCGTGGTAGGCGTCTGCGGTCGGAGCCGCCGCGAACCGCGCGACCTGTTCCGGCGTCGGCGGCAACCCGACGAGGTCGTAATGCACCCGGCGGTACAGCTCGCTCGGGGTTGCGGGAGGATTGGCCTTCAGCCCTTTGGCCTCGAGTTGATGCAGAACGAAGGCGTCGATCGGGTTCACGACCCAGCTCGGGTTGCTGACCGGCGGGACAGCGGGCTGGGTGAGTCGGCGGAACGACCAGTGGTTCTTGGTGGTCTCGTTGACGGGCGGTGGGCCATGCGCGGCCGGTGTCGCGACGAGTTCCCCCTCGGGCATCGGGATCCCCATCTCGACCCACTTCGTGAGGATGGCAATCGACTCGGCGGGGAGTTTTCCCGACGGAGGCATTTCCAGTTCTTGGTAGTTCACCGCCTGCAGCAGCAGGCTCTCGGCGGGCTTGGCGAGATTGACGGCGGAACCCGTTTCGCCGCCCAGCAGGACTGCCTTCCGCCCATCGAGACTCAACATCCCCTTCGCTTTGCCACCGAGGTGGCACTTCCCACAGTGCTGCTTCAGCAACGGCCGGACCTGCTCCTCGTAATACGTCAGTCCCTCGGCAGTCGCTGCGGGCGCAGCGTCTTCCGCCCGCGACACGCAGGCGGTGAACAGACACAGTCCGAGCATCACGAGGGAACTGACTCGCGAGACCGAATGGCTGAGACAGATCATGGATTGGGTATTCATGGAGTGTGAACTGTCGCCCACGCACTTCGACGTTGGACTGGGCACGTTTGATGCGTCCCGAAAACCAGTCTCGCTCATTCCGGGGGACTCGGCAAGACTGTCGGGAGCGGGTGACACGGTCTCGCTCCACTGCGAAGACTTTGCGCTGTGGCTCACCGGGCCATCCCGCCGCTTGAACTCACGACTCTTCCATTTCGCCCGGTTCGTCTGGACAATGCACTTTGGATTGGCGGGGATCTTCGAGGTGGAGTCTCCGGCGCGGACGATTGTCATTCGACACAGGCACTCCGGCTCGACGAGAGAATTCGACGGGCCAAACTTTCAGAGGAACTCACCCATGAGAATTCGAGCGGAATGGTTGTTGTGTGGTCTGGTGGCGATGGCCGGGCTGGCTGTCGCGGATGACGCCAAGACGGAGGCCCCTGTTGCGGCGGCTTCGAAAGAGATCGAGGCGGGGGATCTGAAGCTGTCGGTGCCTGCGACTTGGAAGCAACAACAGCCGTCGAACAACCTGCGTCTGGCTCAGTTCGCAATCCCCGCTGTCGAGGGGGATAAAGACGGGGCAGAGCTGGTGATCTCGCCGCCGATCGGGGGCACGCGGGTCGACAACATCACTCGTTGGGTCAATCAGTTCGAGGCCGAAGGTCGGCAATTGGTGATGTCCCAAGGCCAATGCCCTCAAGGCGAATACGTCCTCGTCCAGTTGAGCGGAACGTACAAGCGATCGATCGGCCCGCCGATCCGAGGCAAGACGGAGCCCGCTCCCGACTACAAGATGCACGGAGTCATGCTTTCCGTCATGAAGGATGGCAAGAGCGTCGGCAATTACTTCTTGAAGCTGACCGGCCCCGCGAAGACCGTGGCCGCCAATGAGGAGGCCCTGCGAGCATCAATCGCAGCCGACAAGTCGAAGGAAGAGAAGTACGACTTGCCGTAGGCCGTGGGAGCCGTAGCAAGAGGTCTATGAAAACGTCCCGTTGCCCGGACCCCCAGGTCCGGGCGGGACCAGTCGGTTGTCTCTGACCGCCCGCTGCAAGCGGTCAGTAATCTCCCACCACCTCGGCGCCGTTCCGCGTCGATAACCGTACAAACGTGTTGTAATCGATACTGGTCGACAGAAATCGGATGGACCCGTCTCCCAGCAAGAAGTGCGCTCCCCCCACATGCCAACTCCAGAAGCGGCGTTCGATGTTGGGTGTATTGGGCGGGTTATCGGCGGGAGTCAGACCCCGCTGGGTGCTGATATAATGCTCGCATTCGGTGCCGCCACAGATCGGCCAGCCCCAGTCAAGTGCCGTCCCAATCCCCCGCTCCCCGAGCATCAGCGTCGAGGATGTCCCGTCAGTGATGTTGGACATGCGAATCCGACTGCTCGT
>JAYTWO010000442.1:0-8677 GCA_043743415.1 Planctomycetota bacterium | reverse complement strand
TTACTTATATGTGTAAGACTAATGTATAGAGAGTAACCGATCCTGTTGACTACAGACGAGAGACTGGTTACAATTCCTTGTTGTGCTGCCTCTTTTCGCTAGACTTGAGGGAATGCACTAGGGTATAGGATATATGGTAACCCATACCCCCTCCTCTATCTCTCTCTCTCAGGGTATCGATCCCCTTTATCCTCTACAACATCTTACAACTGTAGCTATACCTTGCAGCGATCCTCTATCTTTGCTGTACAGACCTCATCCCCCTTATCCTCTGACCGGGAATCAGGAATTAGGGGGATCAGGGTATCGATCCCCTTTATCCTCTGACCGGGAATCAGGAATTAGGGGGATCAGGGTATTAGGCACACAGGGGGCGTGAGGGGAAGGAATTTCCCCTCTGTCAGCAAACCTAGAGAGGGGAACCCTGATTTGGTTCGAGCGAATCACGGATAAACTCAGTGACTTCAGCAGGCAAAACAGTTGTTCGATCATAGGCTGTATCGGTTAATCCACCTGCGTTAGCGAGGTACAATTCTCGCCAAGCTCTGTATTGACTTGATCCAATTACTGTTGCACCAAATTTGCGGTACTCTTTCAGGCTCTGTGGCAATTCAGAGCCAACATACAAGCTCGCAAGGACATCCCTACGACCGCTTACCAAGGGCAATCCGGCAGCGTCTGTTAGTACCAGTCCTGATCGATTGGGCAGTTGCTCCAAGAGCGAAGCCAATCGATCCCACAAGGCATAGGTGACTACCGGGCAGTTGCTGCCAACCCGGTGTTTGTGTTTAGTCCTTTTGCGGGTCAGTGTTTTATTGGTCAGGTCAATTTGCGACCAGTCCAATTCAGCTATGTCAATTTGCGTCATTGCTGTATTCAGCATCAAGAGAATTGCCGTGTGGAGCAATCCAGTAGTTGATTCAAGAGCAAAGGCAACTTGCTCCTTTGACAGAGCTTCTTTTTTGACTGGGAGCAACTTGATGTTGCCACTTGAGGCAATCACAAATCGAGGGATGGTGGTAATGATTTCTTGGTCGCACAACCACCGGAAGAAGCTCCTGACAGTCCCAAGGCAGTCCTTCCCGTAAGCTGGAGACAGTGTTGACAGTGTTGAGTGCCAGATGTTGAATTGGTGTCTATCGATAGACTCAATCGAGTTATTGCCAACCCCAGAGCGGAAGTTGTCTAAGTGCAGCCGAATGTTTCGAAGTCTACCGGCGGTAACCTTCCCACGTTTGAACTCGCTGAATTGGTCAATAACCGTGGCGAGGCTGTCCGGCAGCGTTTTGGAATTGCTCATAGCTGCTTCTAGCAATTGTCCAACCAAATCAGGACTGGCACCCTCCCAAGTCTCTCCCACGGAAGCCAGGGCGACGCAAGCGGCGTCTACCATCGCTTGGGCTTCGGCGATTTCGCTCGCCCCTGAATCGCCAAAGAGCCGCTCGTGCCACTCTCGATACTGCTTCAAGGCTTGTGCCTTAGTTGATCCTCTGGCACTGCGGAAAACTCGACCTGAAACCATCTTGACAAAGCGTTGGTCACCACGGTTGAAGCCCAGAGTTGTCGCCATGATGTTTCCTTGTTGCGGTTGGGTCAAAAAGCTGGGTCAAATCTATTTGAATTTGACCCAAACATCAAACGAAACACTGGGATAACATCAATTTGGCACGTCGGAAACGTGCCTCACGGGAACGGAATGAATTCCGTTCTACATCAGCGACTCCAGCAGTCGCACGTACATCAGCGCGAGCCGAATCACGATGTACCCGATGAAGGCGGCGACGCCCAGCCAGATCGTCCAGGCACAGGCGGCGGTCAGGGTGTTCAAGCTGCGGCGGGCTTGGTCCTCGAACTCGGGGCTGAGGCGGGCGAGGGTCTCGGGGATGGTGCCGGTGGTCTCGCCGACGTGGACGATCTGGATGAAGTCCTCGGGGAACAGCTCGCTGCCTGCCAGCGCGTCGCTGAGTTCGAGACCGTTCATGACGTTATCGATGATGCGCGGTGCAGCGGCTTGAAAGGCTCCGTTATCGGTCGCGGCGAGGCTCGATTCGAGGCTCTCCTGAATCGGGAGCCCGGCCTCCTGGGTGAGGGCGAAGGACCACGAGAACCGGGCGATGGCGAATGACCTCAGACAGGTGCCAATCACCGGGAACCCGAGTAGCGACCGGTGCAACACGGCTCGCAGCGGCTTCGAACGCTTCGCCAACTGATATCCGATGAACAACGACACCGCCGTCATGGCCCAACTGCCCAGCCAGATCATCGCCCCGGAGAAGCCCTTGAGTCCCAACCCAATGATGTCGAACGCCTGCTTCTCCGCGTCTCCCGGTTTCCCCGACAGGTCGCCCAGGTCCATGTCGCCCAGCATCCAGATCAGGAACGCCACGATGCCGATCGCCGCCATCAGTTGCACCAGCGGCAGCACCAACTGGCTGCGAAAGTCCTTTTGCAGCCGCAGATTGTTCTCGTAGTGTTCGGAGAGCGAGAGCAGCACCTCGGGCAGCGACCCGGTGCGCTCGGCCACATCGACCATATTCAGGAATAGGTCCGGCCACAGTCCCTCATGACTGCGACAGGCCGAGGTGATGTCGCTGCCGCTGCGAATCTGCTGGGCCACATCCTGCATGACCCGCCTGAGTTGAGAGTCGCCGGACTTGTTGATGGCGATGTCGAACGCCTTGGCCACGGGGATGCCCGCCCGCAACGAAGTCGCCAGCGAGCGGCAAGCATGGGCGACGTGCTTCGTGGAGAGACGGGGGCTGAACATGAGGACTCGAAGGGCGGGAGGGGGAATGATTCGTGCTCCAGCTTACCAAGATATTCGATCAGTGCCGTAGGGTGGAACCAGCCGCTTTGGGCGCAGGCCCACCATCGCCCGCCAAGCAACGTCGCCGATGGTGGGCCTGCGCTCCACAGCGAGTTTGTCCCACCCGACGACTATGCCCGTCCCAGGGGGGTTACCCGGCTCGCGGGAGTGTGACCGCGAACGTGGTCCCGGCGGTGGTCGAGCAGACCAGATCGATCCGACCACCGGCCTCGGTCAAGATGTTGCGGCAGACGAACAAGCCCAGACCAGTGCCGGTCTCCTTGGTCGTGAAGTAGGGCTGGAAGAGCAGATCGTGCTGGGCGGCTGGGATGCCGGTTCCCTCGTCGCGGACAAGGATGCGGATGCCTCCTTCGAACTTCCCTGGATTCTCTTTCTCCGTAGTGAGTTCGATCACCGCCCCCTCTTGCGTGGCGTCGAGGGCGTTGAGGATCAGATTCAAGAACACCTGCAACACCCGGTCGCGGACCAAGCTCACCGGCGGCAGGTCGGTGCCGTAGGAGGTGACGATCTTCTTGCCCTTCATCCGCTTGTAATACTTGGCGATGTTTAATGCCGAGTCGAGCACTCCATGCACATCGCAGGTCGTCCGCGTGTTCGAAGCCGGTCGGGAGAAGTCGACCAGCTCTCGCAAGATCCGCTGAATGCGGCGCAGCTGCTCGTCGACCAGGTTGAGCCGCTCGTGCATGTCGGCATCGAGCGGGCGGCGGTTGAGCAGTTGGACCAGGTTGCTGATGGCGGTCAGGGGGTTGCCGACCTCATGGGCGATTCCGGCGGCGAGCAGGCCGAACGCCGCTTGCTTCTCGTGCTGGACGAGGAGGGCTTGCGACTGTTGCAGCTCGTGGGTTCGGCGGGCGATACGCTGTTCGAGGAGGGTCTGGTTCTGGGTCAGTTGAGTGTTCATCTCGAACAGTTGGCGGCTGGCTCCCTTGAGCAGTGTCGCGAGGGCGGTACTGGCCCAGGCGACCCAGGCCATGAACACGAGTTGTAGTGCGACGGCTTGCAGGTGGTCGCTGCTGCGGTCTTGCTGTGTCGAGGCCAGGATCAGATAACTCACCGCATGCAGCCCCAGTGTGCAGAGCGTGACGAGCTGGGAATTGCGGAAGGCACAGACGATCAGCGACAGGAAGTAATAGAAACGGAAGAGGCTGTCGAGCCCCTGGTCGAAGTGGCACAGGAGGCCGATAAACAGAGCCTCCATGACCGAGATGAACAGCGGCCAGCGTTCGAGAAACACGTTCCCGCGCGTACTCCACCACGTATCGATGAGGGCGTAGACCGCTCCGAAGGTGAGGATGCCGTTGAGTTCAGCCCGATGCAGCGGCGTGCCCAACACGTTGACCAGCAGATACCCCACGCACAGCCCGAACCAGTGAATCCGGACCGTGATCGTCTCGGCGGGGAGCTGCCAGCCGGGGTCGGCGGGGGGCGCGGGGGGGCTTGTTCCGGCCACTGTGGAGGAGGGCGAGGGCAGGGCGGGCGAGTCGTCGTCTTGAATGGGGTTGAACACGGTGATCTTTCGAAGCGTCGGCGATCACGGCAGTATAAACGCATTGAAGTTTAGCCGCGCCCCGAAGTCTTCGAAGGGAAGCGGTCGTGTGTGCGTCAGAAAAGTAGGCAGGGATTCGCCACGTAGGACGGGCACATTTGCCCGTCCCCGCTATGTATGACCCGCCCGAACGAGTCCACCTGGGCAGCCAGTCGCCCCCGGCCCATGTCACTCGCTTTCGACGCGCGAACGTCGCTCGGGACGGGCAAATGTGCCCGTCCTACAGTTGTGGCCGCGGGCCACTCCAAGACTCCGTGGTGAATTTTCGACCGCTGCCTGCTTCTGTGATGCACACACGAAGCGGTAAATCGGTTGCCGCTCAACGGGCAGATCGCTTCGCGACGAAGACTTCGCGGCGCGGGTAAACTGGGCAGCTGTGCCGACGCGCAGGGAGATGAGTGAGCACCACTTCGCAGGATGTTCTAAAACCGCACTCCCACGCGGGTCATGAAGCCGGAGTCGATGTTGAAGTTGCCGCCGAATCGGTCGAACTTCACCTTGCGGTCGAAGACGTAACCGGCCTCAATGAAGGAGGTGACGCGCGGCGTCTCCCAGCGGAGTCCGCCCATCGCCCGCCAATCGGAGAACTGCACGAGGTCGTTTTGGCCGCCTGCCAGGGAGTTCACCTCGTAGGCTTCCACATGGTATTCCGCCGAGGCGTACGCCCAAGTCGGGATTCCCAGCGGGGCACCGAGAAAGGCGGTCACGCGGGGTTTCGGGAAGACCAGCCGGAATTCCCAGAACTCGTTCGGGGTCCATACCACTCCGCCGTATGGCAGAATGATATTGTCGACGCGGTCCCAGTAGCTGACGCCGAAGATCCACATGAGTTGCGGAGACCACTGCCAGAGGGCTGCTGCATGGGCGTCAACCATCCAGGCTTTGCTGGTCGGGCCGCCCCCAAAATCGGTCGCCAGCCACGGTTCGACAGACGCTTCCACCCCCCAGCCGTAGGTCATCGGCGACGCGAGTTTGGCACCGAGGCCGAAGCGGTGCATGTCACCGGGGAGGTGGCTGTTCGTGAGGGCTCCATTCGGCCCGGAGAGGAATCGACCGCCGTAATCGATGCTGGGGGTCAGAACCCAGTTTCCGGCGATCGGAATCGGGCAGTCCTTGTTGAAGTCGACCCCAAACATGTTGAAATTGCCCAACGATCCCGCCACGGGATGATTGGTCCCCGCATCCGCCATGTAGAACACATCCAACCGCTCGGTCCAGGCATTGAAGCGGTAGGGCTGAGGTCCATTCAGCCCGAACGTTCCGGGCTGGCTGCCTGGCGGGTAGACATTCGAGCCATCGCCCACGGACCATGGGTCGTAGGGGACCGGGGCGGGGTAGTTCGGGTCGTATGGCACGCCACCGTTGACATTCGGGTCCATCAGGGGAGCGTTCGGATTATACGGCGATTGCTGGAATACGGTGGTCGAGTCAATGGGGGGCAGGAGCACCGGACCGGGGCTTTGTGCCCGGATGATGAGGCCATCCGATTCTTCGTGGAGGGCTTGCTCAAACGCGGAGTGCCCGAATCCCGTGGTTGGTGACTGAGTCGACTCAGCCCCGCAGAGGGTCGGAGCGGCCAAGATCGTGGTCAGGCAGAGGAAAAGCGAGGTTTTCATGGGACATCCCTGTCATCGGGGGGAAGATCAAGCGGTCGATCCAGCGGTCTGACCGGCGACTCCTGCCGCTCCCTCGTGGAGCGATCGGCAGGATTTACCGGAAAAGTGGCGAGAAAGTCAATTGCAGTTTGCGAGGGATCGTTGAGTGTTGAGAGTTGAGGGAGCGGATTCTTTCTCTGAGGAATTGGTCCAAAACAACATCCCGATTTGATTTTGAACAGAAGTTCGCCAAGGAAGCAAAGAAACTTTGATTGGAAACCTTGGCTTCCTTCGCGACCTTCTGTTCAATTCCCTCTGTTCAAATCGGGATGTCGTTTTGGACCATTTCCTTAACTGGACAGCGCCAGGTTCGGTGCCGAAGGGTGTCGCAACGACAAACCTATGCTCAGGGTAAATCCGGATTGTTTAACCACGGAATACACGGATGACACGGAAAAAGACCAAGCAAACCGCGTTCTGAATCCGCATGCCCCTGGTCTTTCACCGAACCTAATTCTCGAAAGCGGCCCGAAATCGCACGACAGTTGGGTGCCCATGACAGGGAGACTCATGGCCACTTGGATTTTTCCGTGTATTCCGTGTATTCCGTGTATAACGTGGTTCAATTTCCGAAGTCAAACCCGTGGTCTGATCCCGAACTCAGGTGACAAGGGATTGGTTGTTGACGAATCAAAACCGTCTTCCGAAATCACCCCAGGACGATTCCGTCTTAACACCATTTGTAACAGACGCTTATGTCACTTTTTCAGGGTGAACCTGGCGCTGTCCAGCTTAGGCTGTGTCCGACAAAAGCCCCGCCACTGACGCTTGCCCCAGTGGTTCCCGCGCTTTTGCACTACCAAATGCTCAGAGAGTGCCGCAGCGCGGCAGCGCCGCAACCCAAGTGATCTGCCGCACGCGGACTCTGACGACTCCTCGTGTGGACCCGCCTCGTCGAACAGCGGGTGCGGCGGGCGGCGGCGGGTGCGGCGGGTGGCAGATGCCGTCGTGTGGGCCGCTGGCATGAGTGGCCTCGAGTGAATCGGGCTGTCAGAGATTCTCTCACGAGACGCAGACGGGAATGGTTTGCAGTGTCGCGCACAAGCGCGGGAACCACCCCGGCAAGCGAGGTGGCGTATTGTCGGACACGACTCTTAATCCTCAACGATCCCTCTTTCGCTCAACGCTCAACGCTCAACGATTCCTGGGATTTCTGCCACTCAGGGCTTGCATCCGCCCCTCCGAGTGGGAATGCTGTGGCGGGGCAGGGTGGCCCGCTTCTTTTTCCGACGAGTTGGAAAGTGGGGAATAATACGTCCAGGAGGGACTCTTCCTGTTTGAGGGATCATGATGGACAGGCCTTTGGCTGCCTCGGTGGCGGAATTGGTCGACCAGCATTACCGAGCGGTGTTTGGCTATGCCTACCGACTCAGTGGTTCCGTCATTGAGTCGGAAGACCTGACGCAGCAGACCTTTATGCTTGCCCAGGCGAATCTGGCTCAGTTGCGGGAACCACTGGCGACGCGGGGCTGGCTGTACACGATTGCTCGGAACGAGTTCCTGCGCCGGCGTCCGTTGTCGACCTCCATCGCTTTGGAGGACACACCGGAACTCGCCTCTCCCGAGGCGGAACCCGAGTGGCTCGATGGCGAACTGACTTCGGAACGGTTGCAGGCAGCCCTCAACGAACTCTCCGTGGAGTTTCGAGTGCCCGTGGTTCTGTTCTACTTCGAGAACCTGAGCTACCGCGACATCGCTGAACAACTCGATCTGCCCCTCGGAACGATCATGAGCCGACTCTCACGAGCCAAGTCGCAGCTGCGACATCACCTTGAGAAATACCTGTTGGAACCACAGGCCAGCCCCTCGCACGAAGCGTAACTGCCATGGATTGTCAGACCGCACTGCAGATGATCGAAATGCACCCCGATGAGGTGTCGGGCTGGCGGTCTGTCGACCGGGATGCGGTGATGGACCATCTGGCCGAGTGCTCGCTGTGCCAAAATGCCGCCGCCGAGATCCACGAGTGGGATTCGCGGTTGCAGGCGGTGATGACCGCAGTGCGGGTGCCGGAAGGGGTTCGCGAGCGGTTGCTGACTCAATTATCGAAGTCGGCCCCCGTGGTGGCCTCGACGGTGAGGACGAGGACTCCCATGCGGCGTTTGCTGAAGTGGGTCGTCACCGGGTTAAGCCTGTCGCTGGTGCTGGCTGCGGGGATGGCGTTCTGGTGGAGCGCCCCCTCGCCGATGCTGACCGCCGAATTCGAGGACACCACAGCGGGTCTACTCCGATCCCGCCCCTACAACCAGCAGCCCGCGTTTGACGGTTCATTTGCAGCCGAGATCACGGACGCCCATTGGCAGAGAGTCTGTGCCTCTGAGCCAGTCGGTTTGGACATCGACAACAGGGCCGGACACGATGCGGCTGTCTATGCGGTGAATATCCGGGAAATGGAGTTTACTGGCTGGCTGGTGCTGGTCCCCGTCTCGCGTATCTCAGATGTCCCCGAGTCGCCAGTGCCGGTTTCAGTGGCCTATTCCCAGATGGCGAGTTGGAGCGACGGGACATACGTCTACGTCTGCGTGGCCAGCCAGGGGAGCCTCGACAAGTTGCTCAAGCAGTTCAGCGGTCACGCGGCGTAGAGTCGGGGTGCATTCGCCAAATGGTGGTGCCCCCAAAAGACGATTGCCTAGGCCCGAAGCCAGCCAC
>JAYTWO010000441.1:0-4485 GCA_043743415.1 Planctomycetota bacterium | reverse complement strand
TGCATCCGTCAGTTGGGGGGACTGCCACACATCCAAGGCGGAGTCGGCGAGTTTTCCGGCTCGCGACTTGATGGCGTCTTCGTTCCAGGTATCAAGCTGGCTAAGTCCAGCGTTCACTTTGAGCGGGCTGATCTTGAAGCCGCCCTCCATGTCTCGCTTTTCCTGAAACGGGCGGTCGCTGTACTCAGAGTTGTATCCAGTGAGTGTCAGATTCCCCAAAGTATGCAACCAGGTTTGCTGCACCCGTTCCCAATCCGTCCCAAGATCGGCTGTCCATGCCGCAGGCAGGTTCTCATTTTGCGGCATGATGTGTTCGATCGTGTACTCGTCTACGACCACCCACTCTTTCCGACCGTGATTCTCCAGGCGTCGCAACCAATAGCTGCGACTGCGAAAGTTGTAGAGGTCGCGAGTCTGGATGTCGCGACGAAACTCGTCGTCGTTGGGGAACCGGCGATACGATGGTAACAACAGGAAATGGGCCTGAATGCTTTCCAGATACCGGTCTTTCTTAATCGCCTTGGTGAACGTCGAAAAAGTCTTATTCATCGAATTCGTAGGGATCGTGCAGATGGCCCGACGGAACACGTACGATTCAACCATGCGGATGATGGCCACAAGATCAGCCTTTGGCAGCAAGCCAGTCTCGTAATCGTGGTACAGTTCAAGCAGGAAGGGATATGCGACGTCTACTTTCAACTCGCGGAGATCATGGAACGCCCGCTTCAGCTCTGCATCCGGTTCGGCCCCCAATGCCACGGCGCAGAAATAGTGGGCAAAGTGGCGAACGTCTTTGACGAGTTCCTCAACGCCCTGCTGAGCGGCGGCAGGCGTTCGTGAATGTTGCTTGAACGCGTCGTAAATTCCGTCGAGTCGCGGAATCTCGCCGGTTTTGACTGTCAGGTAATGCCGCATGAATGCGTCAAAGTGGGTTCCATACGCCTCTTGGCCGAAGTCCAGTTCCATCGGTCGCCAAAACAACTCGTACAATCGCGTTTGCAGTTTCGGTTCTAAACCCATCAGGACGAAGTTGCGAATCAGGTCGGCTTGGCTCAGTTCGCGCCCCGTGGAGTTCATGCTCTCGAAAATCAACTGAGGATTGTCCTGGTCGCGGTTGAGCGCGATGTCGACGACTACCAACTTGGCGATGCCCTTGCAGACCGTGGCCAATTCATTCTGACTGGCGGCGATCAATTCCTCAAACAGCGAGAAGTTGGCGGTCACACGCACAGACTGGTCTTTCGGTGGCTCTCCGCCGTTCAAAAGTGCGATCAGCGATGCTTTGTCTGTCTGGGACAGGATCAGTTTGTAATGCCGTTCCCCCTCTTCCTCGGGATTGAGCAGATAGTAGTTTCTGAGCTTTCGCGGCGCGAAGCCATCGACGGGTTCGCGTTTGCCTTCTTCCTGCTTCTCTAACGCCTTTGCCAGCGCCGCCAACAACAACGTCAGTGTTGTTAGTCGTTGTTGACCATCGATTACCAACAGCGGCTCCTGCGTCGTAAGGTTCGAAAGACCTTTCTCGACGTACACGATGGAACCTACGAAATGGGCGGCCAGCTTGTCATTGCTGCCTGTGCGGACGATGTCGTCCCACAGCTGGCGACATTCCTTCTCGGTCCAAGAATAAGTCCGCTGGTAGATCGGAATCACAAACTGCGGTGACTTCTTGAGGAACTCAATGAGTTTGGCTTCAGTGGCTTTCATCTGACTTTGTCCATTCTTGGATCATCGGAGTTCTTTGCAGTCCGCAAATTCTGAGAATGGCGGGCGATGATAATCTTCTCAGCCCAGTCAGGTAGGTCAGGCTCAGCCTGACTCTTCGCCAACCAGAGGGTGCTCACTGGCCCCCAGAACGATCAGGCACAGCCTGACCTACCTCACTCGCAACGAAGACCGCCGTCTTTCAATTCCAATTCCAGCAGTGCTCCAACCCGCTCATCATATTCCGGATCTTCTTCTGCCCATTTGCGAATTAGCGCTGCCGCCTTTCGATACCGCTCTCGGCGGATCGCTTCCAGTTCCTCATTCGTCGGAACGAGTTTCGTACTCATGATGGCTCCTTTCGAGTGCGGGCGGGAATGGCGGTTAGGAGGCATCAGTATAGCTGAGGGAGCAAATCTGTGCGATCTGAGTTCGATGAAATCACCCAGCGTCGAACGTTAGTTCCCCATGCTGCTCGTTGACCCGAATGGTCGCCCCCGGCGGGAACTCGCCGCCGAGGAGGGCGTTGGCCAAAGCGTTTTGCAAGCGGTTCTGGATCACGCGGCGGAGCGGCCTGGCCCCGTAGATCGGGTCGAAGCCTTCGTTCGCTAGCAACACGCGCACGGGGTCCGAGACTTCCAGCGTGAAGCTGTGCGTGGCCATCTGGGTGATGAGCTTGGTCAGTTGGAGATCCACGATCTTGCGGATGTCGTGCCGGTCGAGGGGTTCGAAGACGATGATCTCGTCGATGCGGTTCAGGAACTCCGGCAGGAACTTGTGCTTGAGTTGGTCGAGGACTTGCTCGCGGATCGACGACTCCTCATCGGTGCCGGTCAGTTCGGTGATGATCTGCGACCCGACGTTCGAGGTCATGACCACGATCGCGTTGGTGAAGTCCACCGTCCGCCCCTTGCCATCGGTCAGGCGGCCATCGTCGAGAACCTGCAGCAGCACGTTGAACACGTCGCGGTGGGCCTTCTCGACTTCATCGAGCAGGATCACGCAGTACGGCTGGCGGCGGACCGCTTCGGTGAGTCGGCCCCCCTCTTCATACCCGACGTACCCCGGAGGGGCCCCGATCAGGCGGGCCACGGAGTGCTGCTCCATGAACTCGCTCATGTCGATGCGGATCATCGCCTTCTCATCGTCGAACAGGAACCACGCCAGCGCCTTGCACAGCTCCGTCTTCCCCACTCCAGTCGGGCCGAGGAAGATGAACGACCCGATCGGGCGGTTCTTGTCCTGCAAGCCCGACCGCGAGCGCCGCACCGCGTTCGAGACAGCTGTGACGGCTTCCTCCTGGTTGATCATACGGCGGTGGATTTCGTCCTCCATCCGCAGCAGCTTGTCGCGTTCGGCTTGCAGCATGCGGGCCACGGGGATGCCGGTCCAACTGCTGACGACCTTGGCGATGTCCTCGGGCGTGACCTCTTCGCGGAGCATCTGTTCGCCACCCGCCGCGTTCATCTCGGTGAACCTCGCTTGCAACTCGTTGAGCTTCTGCTCGGCTTCGTTGAGGTTCACCTGCGCAGCGCGGGCCTGCATGTACTCTTCGTTGGAGTTCGTGGTCCGAGCGCGGGAGAAGGCGCGTTCGTATTCCTGTTTGAGCTGGTCGATCTGTTCCTGGAGCGGCTTGAGTCCGCTGAGGACTTCCTTCTCGGCCTGCCAGCGGCCCTTGAGGGCGTTGACCGACTCCTCGCGGTCGGCGATCTCGCGTTTGAGTTGGTCGTAGCGTTCGCGGGACTCGCTGCTCTTTTCGGTGGCGAGGGCTGCGGCTTCGATCTGCATGCGGGTGAGGGTGCGGGTGGCCTCATCGATCTCGACGGGCATGGAGTCGATCTCCATGCGCAGCCGCGACCCGGCCTCGTCGACGAGGTCGATGGCCTTGTCCGGCAGGAAGCGGTCGTTGATGTACCGGTCGGAGAGCGTGGCGGCTGAGATGAGGGCGTCGTCGGTGATGCGGATACCGTGGTGCGATTCGTACCGCTCCTTGAGGCCGCGGAGGATCGAGATCGTGTCCGCAACGTTCGGCTCCTGGACCAGGACCGGCTGGAATCGGCGTTCGAGGGCTGCATCTTTCTCGATCTGCTTGCGGTACTCGTCGAGCGTCGTGGCGCCGACGCAGTGCAGCTCCCCGCGCGCGAGGGCGGGCTTGAGCAGGTTCGAGGCGTCCATCGCCCCCTCGGCGGCACCGGCTCCGACGACCGTGTGGAGTTCGTCGATGAACAGGATCACGCGGCCCTGAGCCTGCTCGACCTCCTTGAGGACGGCTTTCAGGCGGTCTTCGAACTCGCCGCGATACTTGGCCCCGGCGATGAGAGCCCCCATGTCGAGGGCGATGACCGACTTGTCCTTGAGGTTCTGCGGCACGTCGCCCTTGACGATGCGGTCGGCGAGGCCCTCGACAATGGCTGTCTTCCCGACTCCCGGTTCGCCGATCAGCACCGGGTTGTTCTTCCGGCGGCGAGAGAGGACTTGGATCACCCGGCGGATTTCCGCGTCGCGACCGATGACCGGGTCGATCTTCCCCTGCCGGGCCAACTCGACCAAATCCTTGCCGTACTTTTTGAGGGCCTGGTACTTCTCCTCCGGGCTCTGATCAGTCACTTGCGCGCCACCCCGCACAGCTTGCAGCGCGCTCAGCACATCGGATTCTTCAATCCCGTTGAGGGTCAGCAGCTTCTTGGCTGGGTCTTCGACCTTGGTGAGGGAGAGGAACAGATGCTCGGTCGAGACGAACGAATCCTGCATCTGCGTCGCCAGCTTCTGAGCGGCGTCGAAGAC
>JAYTWO010000440.1:0-3637 GCA_043743415.1 Planctomycetota bacterium | reverse complement strand
TCGCCGCCGGTTCCTCTCGACGATCGACCGCAAAAGAACCGGCGGCGAGCGCCGTGCCGCTCACAGCTCGCATGGTCCACTCGATCAGCGTCTCCTCTGGCGGCGGCACGCTGGTGAGTTCGTGGTGTCGGACCTCGTAGAGCCGGGCGGTCCCGACAAGTCCGATGGCACTCATGGCAGGCTCGGGCCAAGTCCAGAGTCCCGCCTCGATCGCGCGTTCACCGATGACGGTCTCCAGCAACACCCGCAACCCGTCCTCCAGCGACGGAGACTGGAGCATCGCAGCCACGAAATGCAAAACCCCTTCGGCTGGGACTGTTGTTCCAGCGAAGGGGAGTGTGGGGCTCACGCAGAGGTTCCGAATTGATCCAGCTCGTAGCTACCTTCGCCAGAAGGTGGGCGAGTGGGTGTTGACGTGACCCCCGCGAGCGATCCTGGCGAGGGCCGTCTGGCTCATGTAACCCTGGTTCCGGTAGCCCGCGTTCTGGCGAACGCAGCTACGTTTCTACCGCATCGACCGACTGGGGGTCTTGTCCATGTCGAGCAGTTCGCACATCCGGCCCAGCAGAGCTTCGACTTCAAACGGCTTCTGCAGGAAGTCGTTGGCTCCCGAATCACGCAGATCCTGGATCTTGTCCAGTTCCACGAGTCCGCTGATGCAGATGATTTTGACATCGTCCAGCGTCGAATCGCTCCGCACCCGCTGGCAGACTTCCTTGCCGTTGATATCGGGCAGCATGATGTCGAGGACGAGGATGTCGGGCTTGTACTCCCGGACCATCATCCCGGCGTCGAAGCCGTTGTTGGCCACGCGGACCTCGAACCGGCCATCGGCTTCGAGGATGTCCCGGATCAGTTCGACGAGTTCGACATCGTCGTCGACCACGAGCGCCTTCCGCCGACCGCTTTCCAGCGCATCGGTGGGGATCCCGTTGTCCTTCATGAACTTGTGCAGGATGTCGCGGGGGATGCGGCGGAACCGCGAGCCCGGGACGCGGAACCCCTTGAGCTGTCCCGAGTCAAAGCAGCGGATGATGGTCTGCTGGCTGACCTTGCAAATCTTGGCGGCTTCGCCGGTGGTGAAAACGGTCTTCATGGCACTCTTTCCATCCCTTGGAGTGAGTCTGCGACGTGGAAGTCTGCGGCGGACCATGAACGCTGTGTGACGCGAGCAGTGACACTCAGACTTCCATCGATCCGTGAACGGAAGTCGTCTTGATTGGGGGAGCGAACACCGGAGAGTTCGAGGGCTCTCACCGTCTCGCAGATGAGCAGGCATCCCTCAAGTGGCGATCTTGCCGATTCTCCCGGTTGTGCCGATTGTATTCATATTACGGGACCGGTCAATAGGTGTTTCCCCGCGTGCCCCTCCCGAACCCCCCGAAACTCCCATTTCAAGCAGAAACCGCCGATGGGGTGGGGGGCGGACAGCGATCAGCCGTCAGCTTTCTATACTTTGCGCGGTCCTGGGTGAGTCGTAGCTGCCCCTCGCCAGAGGGCGGGCACGCACGCCAATTCACCCACGTTCTGACGAAACGTGGCTACGAAGGGATGTCTCACTTCCGCCCGCGTGAAGTGTACCGTAGGGGTATAGTGTACGAAATGTAGCCGTCGTGCTGGCCAGACAGGCCCATCCAGCGTTGGCTCCCTCGTCACCCCGATACTTGTGGCTGGCTGCTGAAAGCGGATCGCTGACGGCTCAACTACCAGCGAAACAGACCCGTACCCCAGCTCAGCCCCGCCCCGAACCCGCACATCAGCACGAGGTCCCCCCGGCGGATTTTCCCAGCGCGGAGGGCCTCATCCAAGACCAGCGGCACCGACGCCCCGCTCGTATTGCCGTACTTATGGACGTTACAAAACACCTTGTCTTCAGCAATTTTCAGGTTCTGCATCGCCGCGTTGATGATGCGAATGTTCGCCTGATGCAATAGAAACAGTGAGACATCCTCAACTCGGTGCCCTGATTTCTCCAGCACCAGCTCAATCGTTTCCTGCACCAACCGCACCGCCCAGGTGAACACCTTGCGGCCATCCATCCGCAGGTACTGATCCCCGGCCAGGATCGCCTCAGCCGTGATTGGACAGCGTGAACCGCCAGCCGGTCGGTCGAGCAAATCGCCTCCGCTGCCATCGGCCCCCATCTGATAACACACCAGCCCCTGCGAGGCTTCCCCCTTGGCAATCAGCACTGCCCCGGCCCCATCCCCGAACAGCGGATAGGTTCGCTGGTCCTTGGGGTTGATGATCCGGCTCATGCAATCGACGCCGATCACCAGCGCCAGTTTCGAGTTTCCGGTCGCCACATATTGTGCCGCCGTGACCATCGCATACATGAACCCGGCACACGCCGCCGCCACATCAAACGCCGCACAGTCTAAGCCCAACCGATTCTGGAGCAAACAGGCCGTCGATGGACACTGATAGTCCGGAGTGAACGTCCCGACCACCAGGAGATCGATGTCTTTCGGATCGACACCCGCCGCCCGAATCGCCTTCTCGGCAGCTGCGACGCTCATCTCCAAGGTGGAGACATTGGCGGGAGCATGCCGCCGCTCCAGAATCCCGGTACGTTCGCGAATCCAGTCGGCGTCAAACCCGAAGCGGCTGTTGAGTTCGGCGTTCGTCACGACGTTATCGGGGACAAAAGTCCCGGTGCCCAATATCTGAATCCCGAGCAGCGTATTCGTACGCTGACTGGAGAGGACGTGCTGTCGGGGAGGGGGGGAGCTGTCGGTCACGAAGGGTTCACAACACCGCTGGCCGACTCGGGGTCCGCCCAGCGATTGCCATCGAAAAGCCACCCGACCGTTCTGCGATGGACGGGTGGAGGAAACGACTCACCGGGCCTACCGCTCGGGCCCACCGCGAATCGTTCGCAGAAATTCTGACCACCGCAGCCTCAATCAGCCCAGTCGCCATTTCCCGTCCACATCCCAGCAGGCGGCCCGAGTATACAGGCGGGTTTCTACGGGAACCAGTCTATTGGTGGGGGGAGGGTGCGGGGGTCTGCCCACGATCCCTGGCACCCCTAAATCTTGGCCAGTCCTGGGATTGGCCAGTAGAGGTGCCATTGGCCGCTGTCTTGCAGGGTGGTCAGAGGTGAATCAAAGGTGTCAGGAACCGTTCTCGCAATAATCGCAGCTTGCGTCGTGTGGGCGTGCCCGATATTGGTTCCTGACACCTTTGTTCCCCCCTCACCTTTGTCCCCCCCCCCCCCTCCACTGCTCCCCGCCGAGTGACCCGTCACACCGCCGGGGTGTGAATGGTTACACTTCTCCCAATCATTCACCAGATTTTTCATGCGAGTTGGGCTTCCGTCATCCATCCCGGAATTCAAATGAGGTGATCAGATGCCTCGACAAAGGGAGCCAGCATTCATCGACTCAATTCGATCTACTCATTCGATGGACACACCGGCTCACCACATTCTACTTACTCACCCGACCGGTCACTTCAATTGCTGCCCACGCGGAATTGGCGAAACCCACTCATGCGTCAGGACATGACCATGGGCTTCAATGCCCCCCCCCCCCCAGCATGGAACTACCCGCGAATGCTGCTACAGTGTCGATTCTGTGGCTGGCCGAGTGGTCGGCCCACTGCACCCCCTGCTGGTGGTCCCCGTGCCGACTCG
>JAYTWO010000439.1:0-7125 GCA_043743415.1 Planctomycetota bacterium | reverse complement strand
AAATCAGCACCGTCATGAAACGCCGCAGCTGCGCCTGGAACGATGCGTTCCTGCTCGAAACAGTGCTGGGGATCACGGAATAGTACGCGCTGGCCCTGGGTTGCAACCCCAGGGTTTTCGCGAGCCAAGTCACGCCACCTCGAACCCGGCCCGCTGCTCCCGCTTCAAGTGCGTATTCGCCTCCGCATCACCGGGGAATTCTTCCGTCTCCGGGTTCCACGTCAGCGGTCGTCCGACCCGCATCGCGATGTTCCCGAGGTGGCACACGCTGACGCTGCGGTGCTGGCCTTCGATGTCGGAGAGTGGCTTGCGTTTCGCGACGACGCAGTCGAAGAAGTTCCCGACGTGATTCACAATCGCGTCGAGCTTCCCGACCCGCTCCGGCCGACTGAGATTGTCGAAGTCGTAGAGTTGAAACGCCTCGCGGGGTAGCGGCTGGGTGACGAGGTCTTCGACAGGCTTGCCGGTGAGGGACTCGCGGTTGACGAAGATGCGGCCCTCGCTGCCGGTAAAAAGGATGCCGTTCCGCCCCCTGTCGAGGACCGTCAGCTCGACTCCGTTGACATACGTGTACTTCACCGAAAAATCCTTGGCCACGTTATACCCATCGGCCACATCGGGGTAGGTCGCGGTCCCCTCGATCTTCACCGGTTGCGAGTTGATGCCCCAGTGAGCGATGTCGATGTGGTGCGCCCCCCAGTCGGTCATCTGCCCGCCGGAGTATTCGCGCCACCAGCGGAACAGTACGTTCTGTAGCTGCACTCGCCAGAGTGCGGGCTGCCCGCGTTCTTGGCGAACGCAGCGACCCCTGTTTTTAATATGGTGGATGAGTCGGGTGAGACCAGCCGCTTGGGGCGCTGGCCCACCACTTGGCACTAACCACTTTACGCCAGTTGGCCAGATCTCGAAGCAACCTTGTCCTGCCCGACGATATGCCGCTCCTTGAACCTCTTGTTCCGCGACAACCCAGACGCCCAAAGCACCGTCTAGGTCATACTGCCGATTTAGCGGTCTTCGAAGACCTCCGCAACTGTCCGCCGAATCGGAGTCGCTGGCACCGACTTCATCCGCGTTGGCCTGGACATGACCTCCTTGGGAGCAGCGGGGACCGGGACTTCTGGTTCGGCCACTTTTTCGCTTTCGTAATTCACCCGCTCGATTGAGGCATTCCGTGCGGCCAGTTCTTGCGAGGTCGACTCCCGGGCCATCCGATTCCGCAGCCGTGCGACACGCTCCGCTTCCAGCTGCTTCTTGCGAGTGGCCAGACGATCTTCCGCTTCTTCGATTTCCTGTTGCTCACTGGCCTCGATCTCTTCCTGCTCCAGCATCAGAGCTTCGACTTCAGCCTGCTTCTCGTCCAAGGTCTGCTGGAGCAGCTGCAACCGCTGGGCCGCTGCCACCGACCCAGGCTGCTTCGGCGATGTTCGGGCCGCTCGCGTCGTGGAGACCAACTTGGTCTTGCGAGGGACATAAGTCACCTCCGGAGCCAGCTGCCCCTCCTCCACCGCCGTCTCACCCGCCGTCTCACCCGCCGCCTGCTGCTCGGCCAATTGCAATAATAACCCCTGCAACTGCTGCACCTGCATACTGAGTTGCCGGACCTCTTCGGATTGTTGCTGAAGGGTGCGGGCGTCGACGCACCCTGCGGGAGCCGCCGCTGCGGCGGGTTCAGCGGGCGGCGCACTGGCGGGAGCGGCGCTCGCGGGACGAGACACGTTCGTTTGCTGTTGCAGTCCGGCTCCGAGTAACGGTCCATAAATGGCTGGAGCACCACTGGCCATCGGGGCAGTCCCTTCGTCCAGTCTCATCTGGGCTTCGCGGCGTCCGCGTCCCATGCCTCGAATTCGAAACTCGGGGAGTCCGAAGGACATTTTGGGAAGGGTCAGCTCAATACTCGGCAGCGAATAGGAGTTGCGAGCCCCCTCGACTTCACCACTCGGCGTGGGAGCCGCAAACATCGCGGGACCGCGAGCGGCCACTGCCGCTGCGGCTGCGACTTCTTCGTCGTCCTCAGCGGGCGCTGCGGCTGCGGATTCTTCGTCGTCCTCAGCGGCCGCCGCTGCCGCACGTGAGGGGCGAGGCCCGGGCAGGCATTGCTCGTCAACACACGGGAATTCATTTCCCCAGGTGGAAGTCGCGAGGCCAATCAGGCAGGCCGCAGCCGTCAAGCCAAAACGATGATAAGTCTGAACCATCACAATGCCCCCTCCGTGGGAATTCCCTGCCTCATCAGTTCGAACCACAAGGTGTCGAATCTTGAGCGGAAAACTCTCTCACACGCCCATGTGCCACTCGAATCCGCGACTCGCTATACCCAGATTACGGGATATTCTTGTCGAGTGCTTCGACCACATTGGTCAGGTTGACGACGATCTGCTTCAACTGCTGGACATCGGACTGCAACTGCTTGATGTCACCGCAGGGGTCATTGCATGTCGTGTTGGCTGTGGCAGCTGCTGCGGGGGCAGCGGAAGCGGCGTTGGCTTTCATCGCAGCGGCGACAGCCACGGCGATGTCGGCTGCACTGGCCGAAGACGCCGAATTGAAGTTCACCGGAATCGCGGCGGCTGTCGAAAACATCACCGGGGAGGACATGACGATAGACGACCCGACGGGAGGAGCCTCGCCCATGAACCCGCCGGTCTTTTTGGTCTTGTTGCCCTTGGTGATGTGGCGGCTCAGATCGATATTGATGCAGTGGAACTTCTTGCCCGACTGGCCGCACTTCTGGCACCCGCCGCAGGAGGGGGCCGACTGGCACATTCCACAGCTGCCACCACAAGTCCCCGGTGCCGCACAGGAGGGCATCATGCAGCAGTCCGTCGGGACCGCACAACTGGGGGCGACGCACGAGGGAGCGGCGCAGGAGCAGTTTTCAGCAAACAGAGCACTCTGGGAGAGGGTGTGTGCCGCAACGAAGGCGACAACGAACTGGACCGCACGAAACATGGCAAAACTCCATCAGGGGGGTGGAACCGTAAGTGAAGTATCGGGTGCGGTCTTCCCCGACCTTGGAGCGAAGGCTGGCCGACTATGAAAAAAAAGCAGGCCACGTCAACGTGGCCTGCATAACCGGAAACTGGGTCGATCCACCGTTCCTACTTTTTAGGAACTTGGCCTGGCAGAGTGAACACGGGGGGAGCCGGTGCAGGAAGGGCAAGATTCGGGTCGCGATTCGTGGGAGTTTGAGGGTTGGGGGCGGGTGTCGTTGTGCCAGTTGGAGTTTGTGCAATCTGCACAAACGGGATGTTGAGCTTGTTGCACATCTGACGCACCTTAGCATCGGCACTTAACAGATCCTGATCCTGAACCACAGCCCGTTGAGCCACCAAGGCTCCGTTGGCATCGGTCTGATTATTTGCAGGGGTCAGGTTTTTGGCCAAGAGTGCTTTGATCAATTGCTCCAATGGGCCTCCGGTCTGCAGAAGTTGGTTATCCACTACCCCCCAGAATCGGTCCGCCAACGGGTGCGGTCCCTGGAAGTGCATCATCCGGCGATAGGCCCGCAGATTGATGCGATAGTAGCTATCCGCATGCGCTTGCGGGGCTTGGCCAATCAGGCACACACACAGCATGACACTCAGAATCAGAAACCGCTTCATTTGGACACCGCAGCTTTCATGGAGATTGAATGAGGAATGTGTGATCTACTGGACTGGAAAGGCGAACGTGTGCTGACCATCCTGTGTCGGCGGGACTGTTCCGGCAGCAAATTGGATCAGAACATTTCCATTCTGTTGGTCCACATAATCCAAAATGGACTGCCAGCCATGATCTGTGTCCGCAAAGAGTGCCGCATCAAAGAATGCTCTCGTAAACAGTCCTCCGATTGCACTCCCAGAATTGTAGTAGGCACCGAATTCTCCACGATCCCGTGGCCCTTGCGGGGGACGACTACCCCCGAAATCGAACACTCCCGACTGATGCAACAAGAGACGCCCAAGTGCGTTCGTCTGCTGGATAGCGTCAGCTGCCATGGTGCTTTCAATTCCTGCAGCCGCCGCTGAATCGATTGAGGTCGAGCATGTGTCAGTGATCATCACGACTTGTCGCACGCCTTTACTCTTCAAGGCATTCAGATAGGTCGTGCGTTGCACAAATATATTGCCTGTTGCACTCGGAACTTGGACGACATGCTGGCCATTACTCAGGAGTGTGGCACCGTGACAGGCGATGTAGAGGAAGACGGTCGCCGTCTGTGGATTGACTGCCTGTCCGTTAATGCGACGATTGACGGGCAATTGATTGATCGTGTTGAGTATGTTGTTGTGGGTAAAATCTCCATCGATCAATGGGACGATGTCTGCTTTAGATTTTGTCTGATAGTTCAACAGTTTCGTCATCAACTCCACGTTCTTCGTCGCTCCGCCACCAATTTGCGTGTCCGTGGTATGAGCGGCAATAATTACAAACACGGCGTCCGCTTCAGGAGTCTGTGCGACTGGGGCAGCTGCGACGGCCAACTCTGCCGCTGATTCCGGCGTGAGAGTAGCCGCAACTGCAACATCGCCAGGTTGAGGAAGAGTTGGAGCTGCAGGAGCAGCAGCGACACCCCCAGCTTGTGGGAAAGGGGGAGTCTTGGGGGAGGAAATATTGGCTTCGATGGCTTTGGCTTCGTCGGCTGCGTGTTTTGCTATTAGTTTGAGATGAGCCGCCTTGGCGTCCAACTCCTTTACTTTAGCTTGCGCAGCTGTATCTGCCGCCTTATCGGCTTCCTCTTGGGCGTTTTCAGCTTTAGTCTCAGCTGCAGCCTTCCCTTTCTTATTAGCCTTAACAGCATCCTGCTTAGCTGTTTCAGCTAGTTTACTTTTTTCTTTAGCGACATCGGCTGCAGCTTCTTTGGCGGAGGTGGCCATCTCGGCCTTGAACGCACTCGCCGCTTCAGTGGCTTCGCTGGAAGCTTTCAGTGCATCAGTGGCCTTATCTTTCGCTTTTTTTACCTCGGCTGCCGTAGGCGGGGCAGCTTGTACCGTATCTGGCATTCTTCCCGCGACACTCAGGAGGAGAATCGCCGCGAAGAGACTTCGTCCAATAGCAACGATGACGCCGCGCTGTCGAACATTCGAGCAACCCATGACCCACTCCGAGTTGATGTGACTGAGGAGGTGCCCGCAAAGACACCCTAAACTACGCACTCGAACCAATCTACCTGTCCGCGTCACCGATGTCAAACAGTGAAGTTCAGAATCTGTGAGTGTCGCAACAGTGACGGCAGACATCTCACGACTTCGGCGACACGGCGGTTACGGCGACGTTACTCTTTTTTCGAGGCGGAACGGGGATCGACGATCGCACAGGCGAATAGCACCGACCGGCTGGGCCAGTGCGTGATGCACAGCAGGAACGGATGATCGGCGTTGACGAGCTTGGGGGGATCGAGATCGATACCCGAGGCCACGGCTTCGGTCGTGGTGGCGGCTGCGGCTTCGGTCCCGGTCTCGTCCACACGCACCCGCGTCTTCTGGAGGATGCGCGACAGTTTGATGCGCTTCGTGGCAAATATCCCCGACAAGTCGGCACCGTCGGAAGTCAGGTGATTCAGGTTCAGAGCTTGATCGACATTGAACTCACTCTCGATATCAAACTTGGGTAGCAGCAGCGTGACCTTCTGCGTCGGCACTTTGGACAACTCCGCTGGCAGATCGCCGAGCAGCTTGTCGAACGATGCACCATTCAAGCCCTCCAGCAATTGGGAGAGACCATCCACTGCGCGGGGCACGAGGACCACAGCGGCAATGTCGCCGCCCAGATAGGGCAGGATCGTTCCGTCGCATTGCAGCGAGTCGCTGGTCAACCACGGGGCTAGTTGACCAGCGACCATCATCGGAGTCTGGATCGTCTCCTTTGCACTCAGGTGGAAGTCAGCCTCCTGAGTCATGTCCGGATTGAACTTGTGCGCCCATTCCCCCCGAAAGTAAGCCACATTCGCGATCAGCACCTGGGCATCTTTGTTCCAGTTGGTCGGTGTGAAGAAGTCCGGTATCAACTGGTGGGACTGCTCGAAGACCCATGTGTTGAACTCGACTCGCGTGGAGTCGTCGAACGGGCTGCTTTTGACATCCAACCCGGTGGCCTTCGCGAAGTCGGCAAATGATTTCGTCAATTCAATTCCATCTTTGTAGACGAAGCAATCGATTGATCGGAATTCGGTCGATTGGAAAGACTTGTCTTGTCCCTTCGCCGCAGCCCCGATCAGAGCTTCGATTTCTTGAAGAGATTTCCCCTTGGCCCCTTGTCGCACGATTTGCAGGTTGGCCCAGATGCCATACGGAGAGATCAGGGCATTGCCACCGGATTCAGCCGCATTCTTGCGAACACAATCAAACCCCATTTGGTTGACTTTCGCGGCATGGGCGGGGAGAGCAAACGAATCACCGGCGGATGGGAAGGCTGCGGTCGCGACTTCCTTGCTGAATGACACCATGTCCGCCCTGACCCAGCCAGATTCCCCGGCCCCCTGGCCTTTCGGTTCGACAAAATGAAAGAGGATCTTATTGACCGTGAACTCCTTCTTGACCTCGACCTCGGCCCCCTTGGAAAAAGTTCCCGAGGACGGATCGTCCAGAGATGTCCCTGGTGCCCAGAATTCGGTGTCAGCCTTGATGACACCGGATCGAGCCGATTTATCCGCCCCCGATGTTGGGCTGTGAGCGACGAGTAACGAGACCATCAACGCGAAGCAGAACCCGACAATCTTGTTCATGCTCATGATATTCACTCCCGGTTCGCGGATTGGCCGACCTGAAAAGATTCTATCAAGGTCCTGAAGGAGTTTCGAGTATTTTCTGGTTTGAGCGAGGCAACTTATGGTGAAACAATACGTGGAACAGTGTCAGTCACGCTGTGAGAGTCATTTTTCGCACCGCGAAAGAAAACGGCCTTTCGCGGTGCGAAAGGCGACTCTCTCGCACCACCGGCCATCACTCCCAGCCATCGGCAGGGTGGTCCAGACGCTGCGTTGAGCGTCTGGGCTGTGGAACAACAAGAGGTTACAGAGGACACGCCGGGTGCCATTGGCGGTCGCTTTGGGGCGCCGGTGTTTTGTTGGCGGGGGCGGTACGGACGCTGCTGGGAGCGACCGGGTGGCAAGGTCACAAGGCGAGCGGTCGGTCATCGTCTCCCCGT
>JAYTWO010000438.1:0-2631 GCA_043743415.1 Planctomycetota bacterium | reverse complement strand
GGCCAGCGCGAGTTGCTGGCTCAGTTGAAGTCGAAGGTCGGGGTCATGGAGACGGCCCTCAAGGACGCCTCGTACCAGCAGTTGCACGGGCCATTGGCCGACTTGCACGGTCGGCTGTCTCGGCGGGTGGAATTCGGGTCGGCGGTCCTCGACATCCTGGAAGCGGACCCCGCGGTGGTTCAGAAGGCCAGCGTGGACGCCAAATACGCGGAGTTGAAGTCGGCGATCGCCAGTGTTCGTTCCGATTTGTCCTCCTTCCAGGGGGGCGACCTGTGGGTGCCGTACCTGGAGTTGGAGGCTCTCACGAATGCGGCCAACACGGCCGATGGCTCTCCCTCCACGGTGGAGTTGCTGTCCAAGGTCGCGGGCAAGCTGAGTCCGGTCGTCGAGTGGACCGATGCTCAGAAGGAGTTCCTGGCCCGGCCATCGCTGGCAGGACTAGGTACGGCCGTCAGTGCGCTGTCCCAGACCCTGACTGCCCCGAAGGAAGGCAATCCTCGCGCCAAGGCACGCGAGTTGGCGGGTCAGTTCCTGACATCGCTCGACGAGTACGAAGCCAGTGGTTTGACCGCGGCTGCGGTGGAGGCTCGCCGGGCCTATAACGCCCTGAAGGGTTTTGCTCCGGACCAGGGAGCCCAGCTCGCCGGATTGATGCGGGCCAACTATTTCAACTACAACCTGCGGGTGATTGCCTCGGAAGGTCTGATGCAGCGTGTCATGGGCGACAGCCGCAATGAGTCGTCGTGGATCAACCAATGCGTCATGGGGGCGCGGGTCAACGGATCCCAGTGTACGACCACCACGGTCAACGTCGACTTGCGTCCCAGCGGAGACACGGCGTTCATCACTCTGACTGTGGATGGCACGGTCCGGTCCAACACGACCGGCACCACTGACCAGGCCACCGTGTTTGCCAGCGGGCATCACAACTTTCATGCGGAGAAGGGGATCTACTTCGACGGCCACACATTCACCTCGACCTCGGCGACCGTGGGCGTCAGCGCCAATAACCAGATTTACAGTGCCCAGACCAACTTGAGCGGGATCCCGATCCTGGGTCGAATTGCCGACCGCTACGCCCTGGGGATCGCCCAGGGTAAGGCGGGTGAGGCCAATTCCTACACGAACACCCAGATTCACGACGAGGTCGGTCCCCGCTTCGACAGTGAAGCCCTGTCGAAGTTCGACAAGGCCAAACTCGAACTCGAAACCCGCGTCTGGGGGCCGTTGCGCGAGCAAGGGATGTACCCCGACGCGATGCACTGGAGCAGCACCGACAGTGACGCTCTGATCCGCACCCGTCTGATGGGTGTCGATGAACTGGGGGGGGCGAATTCGGCTCCGAATGTCTCCCTGCCAACGGGTGGTGTCCTCATCCAAGCCCACGAAAGCGTGCTGAGCAATTTCGCCGACCGCTTCGAATTCGCGGGTAAGACCATGAAGGAGTCGGAGGTTCGCCAGACGCTCCGCGAACGCCTCTCCAAGTTGCTCGGCAAGGACGTGGAGATCGCCGAGCCAACCGTTCCAGAAGGAGAGCAGCCACAAGACAATACGCTCGTCTTTGATGCGACCGACCCCATTCGGGTCCAGATTGAGGGCGGCCAGGTCAAGTTCATCATGCGAGCGGGCCTGATTCCTCAAAAGGGTGACGAGATTCCGCCGCAGATCATCACGGTGCCGATGACGTTCCGCGTCGACGGCAACAAGATTCTGATGCAGCGCGGGAATGTCGGCGTGAAGCCGATCGAAAAGGCCGACAACCCGACGCTCCAGATTACCCGCGCCCGGATCATGATCCAGAACATCCAGCGGGCGATCCCGGAAACGAAGACCCTCGACGCCGAGTTCGACCGTGAGATCGAAGGCAAGACCGTCCACCTGTCGATCATCGGGATCGATGCGCGGGACGGCTGGGTCTCGATCTTGGCTCGCTAGAGAAGCCGTCAGCGATCAGCCAGAATTGAGTCGCCAGCCTGCTTCTGATTCTGGCCCTGCTGGCTGACTGCTGAAAGCCGAAAACTCCACCTCTAACGGATCGACCGCCTGCGTCGATCCTCTCACTTCTATCCGTGGAACCGTGGACACCCCCTGTCCCGGTTCCACGGGTTTTTCTTTTCAAGCGAAGCGTATCGATCCTGCCTCCCTGACCAGTGACGGTCAAGGCTTGTGTGTCTCGGAGAGACAACCCAGCTTCTCCACGTCGACGCATTTGGGGTATGCTGAATCGTCCAAGTGATTCCAGACTCCGCAGCCAGTGCGCGCGGACCAACTTGCCAGGAGATGAGTCGTGAGAATTGTGATGATCGGCACAGGCTATGTCGGCCTCGTCACCGGAACCTGTTTCGCCGACAGCGGCAACGATGTGGTCTGCGTCGACATCGACCAGAAGAAGGTCGAACGCCTGTGCAAAGGGGACATCCCAATCTACGAACCGGGGCTGACGGAAATGGTCACCCGCAACGCAGCTCAGGGCCGCCTGAAGTTCACGACGCAGGTCGCCGAGTGCGTGCCGACCGCCAATTGCGTCTTCCTGGCCGTCGGCACGCCGCAGGGCGATGACGGCTCAGCCGACCTGCAATACCTCTTCGGGGCAGTCGATGCGATCGCTCCGCATCTGCCCAAAGATGCCGT
>JAYTWO010000437.1:0-6628 GCA_043743415.1 Planctomycetota bacterium | reverse complement strand
GTTTGCGGCTCGATCGAAACGATTCTCGCTGCGGTTTCGCAAACGGCGTAGATCACGCTCTCATCGGCGAGAGTCGCCTGGTGCCGGTCGCGATCGTGGTGGCGGCTCCAGGTTTCCAGCAGGAGATCAAGCTGAACCTGCGGCGGGACCGAGCGGAGGAACGGCACCTCGGTGAGAAACCCAAAGCAGCGATCCCCGGTCAGCCCGACCTGATCGGCCAAGGCGATCCGCTCCAACGTCTCAAAGAAGGCAACACGAAATGCGATGTACGCGACATCGGTTTGAGGCACAGCGGTATCGCAGATGGTGAGCATCTCTGCCACAGTGGCAAACCGCATACCCGTCGACAAGCAGGTTTCGGGGCGTGGCGGGCCGGTTTTCTAAGTCTCCTTCGGGAGGGGAGTTACACCTTTTTCCGTCCACGCGGCCTGCCGATCTTCCTGCAACCACGTGGCCTTCACACCACATTCACAGAACCCCGAATGTGGTGGAAACGCCACAAGGAAGCGCCTGGTCAGTTCCCTCGAACGAAATCCTTGCCCGGTGAAACAGTTCCTGGATCGCCTCCTTCGGAAACAGGTTCGCGGGGAACTCGCGGCTGTGGAGGAATTGTTGGTGGGGCAGGGTAGTGAGGCATTGTTGCAGGTCGTGGCGGACCTGTTGTTCGTATTCGGACAGCCCAGCGCGGAGGGCGGTGTTGAGAGATTGGAGGCGGGTGTGTCGGGTCGCCGGGTCGAGCGCTGAGGCCCGGAGGGCCGATTTCTCCGCGTGGAGTGTCGCCTTTCGCTCCGCCAGTATTGTCGCCTTTGGCTCCTCGAAAGGACGTTCTTTCGCGGAGTGAAAGACGACACTCTCTGCGGCTGCGGTCTGAAGAACCAACTCCGGGTTCCAGCGGATCAGTCGTAACTCGCGCTGCAATCGTGCGATCTCCGGTTCCAGTGGAGGACCGGCGAAGCGTTCGAAGAGCCGCAATGTGGCCGTCGCGACGATGATCTGGGGCGGTGTCAGTTTCAGCCAGCGCTCCATCAGCTTATCGGTCATCTCGTCGTATTTCGCCCCGCCGATCCCGTGGACGAAGACGGAGCCGAGGCAGACGCGACAGAACAGCGTAAGCGTCAAAGCTCGCGGGCGGATCTTCCAACCCTGGCCCCGCAAGTCTTGCAGTTGAACCAGTGCGGTGGTCTCGGAAGTCGCGGAGATCGCCCCGACCTCGCGATGACCGTCATGCAGCCGCAGTGTCCCCGACCCGGTCGCCTGGACGAAGAGCCGATGGCGTTGAACCTCCCCCGCGCGCCACACCCAGAACGGGACTTCGATGCCTTCTGTGGTCGCCTCTAACGCAGGCACCGGGTGACTGCGGCTGCGAATGCGGTGGAGGGTGCGGTAGTCGGTGAGGGCGGAGTTGTAGACAGCGCGGAGGATCTCGGCGTCTCGCAATCCCCCGATGAGAAACCGGCGGAAGGACTGCGTATCGGCGAGGTCCGACACCTTGAGTTCCAGGTTCCGCACCCCCACCGAGCGCTCGAACCTCGCCCGCAACTGGACCAGTCGATCCACGACGCCTCGCTCCGGTGAGGCCCCCCAGTCTTGCCCGGCAGCCAGCGGCTCAATTCCCCACGGTCGCAGCTGCTCTCGGCAGCGTTCTCCGAACGAAGCGAACAACTCTGCATTAGGCAGCGGTCGTTCCTCCCACGGCGACTGCGGGTGAGGCACGTCCCAGTCGAGGCTGGTCATCCCTGGCAAGTCTGGGCGGCTCGGCACGCGGACCGATGAGCCCGCACACACATCGTTGTCGACGACCAGATTCAGCCCCACTCCGCCCACTTGAGTCGCCAGTCCGGCGACGACCGCGTTCTTGACCCACACGCCGGGATGGAACAACTCGGGTTGATGCCCACCGATGATCCAGTGGGGGGAACAGAGAGTCGTCTTTTGCTCCGCAAAAGAACGGCCTTTCGCGGAGCGAAAGGCGACACTCTCCGGCCCAATGAGTTCACTCGTAGAGCGAGACGCCAGCTGGGAGACCTCAGCTCGCGACTCTTCTCGCACCTCGGCCAGAGGTCGACCCCAGAGTTGACCAGCCGCCAATTGAGCCTCATTCGCGCGGACCAACTCTGCCCGCGAGCCCTCGGGAGCCACGAGCAGGTCGCCGTTCCCAGCCGGAGCGTGAAGTCGATTCGGCACGACGGAGACCTCCTCATGAGAACAACGAACGGCAAGTGAGGAGAGGTTTCAGAATCGGGGTTCAAGGAAGAAACCTTGAACACTAATCTTCGCTAATAAACACGAATCGGAGTCCACAAGACCCTCTGTATCCGTGTCGATGAGTGGAAATTAGTGTTCCCACCTCTTTCTTCTGAATGCTTGATCGGCGAACACAAACGTTCCCGGTTCGCCCCTTTGACAGGCTGGAAGCCTATCCCACTCACCCGCCCGGGCACCCGCAGTCGAGGTGCTGCAGCGCCATCTCTTTGCGAATCACTTCCTGGTAATAGGCCATCCGCTTCTTGGCATCGTCCAGCGAGCCGCCGAACGACCGCTTCTCGTCCAGGTAAATCCGAGGCACCGGGAACTCGCGAATCACCATCCCGTGCCGCACCGCCTGCACCCAATGTTGCAGAGGCATCGCGTACCCGAGTTCGGTGATCTCGAACTTCGGCAGCGACTCCACGCGGTACGCCTTGAACCCGCAGAACGAATCGGTCAGCGACAGACCGAAGCACTCGTTGAGTTGCTGCGTGATCTGCATGTTGATCCGGCGACGATCCTCGGGAGCGAAGTTGTCGCTCTCAAAGTCCTTCAAGTACCGGCTGCCCGACACGATGTCGGCCACGGTCCCGTCCTCATCCACCAGAGCCGCCGCCATCGCGGGGATCAGCTGAGGCTGGTGCTGGCCGTCGCAGTCGATCGTGACCAGCACGTCGTATCCGTGTTCGATGGCGTAATCGAATGCCGTCTTCAACCCGGCCCCGTAGCCCTGGTTCTTCGCATGGCGGACGACCCGGATGCCGTCCATCTCCGAGAGCAGCAGCGGCGTGCGATCGGTCGAGCCATCGTCGACCACCAGCACATCCTGCGAGTAGCGGCGGACCTCCGGCAGAACATCCAGGAGATGAGCCTCTTCATTGAAGACCGGCAGAGCGGTCAACTGTCGCATCGCCATCAAAGAACTCCCGGACTGGGGTCAGGCACCGTGCCCCTCAACGCCCCTGATTCTACGACCGGCGGCGTCCGAAAACCAATTCGGAGGGTGGCCGCAGGGGCCATTCATGGAATGCTATGGGCGTAATCCGTTTTACTGGTACAGGTTATCGAGGGGGCATCTTGACGTGAGATTGCCATATTGGACCGGAAGTGCAGCCAGATAGTGATTCAGTGGCCTACATTTTAACGAGCGATCTGCCCATTGGTGACGGGATGGGTCAGACCATTCAACAGTTGAAATCGTTCGCTGGGTAGCTGCTGCATGGAGAGAACGCACCATTTGACGAGGGTTCTCAATGACGCGCAGGTCTGAGGATCGGACAAGACCAGCGGCAGGTCGATTTGATTTGCGATCCTCTCCCCGTGCTCCACTTCGTCGAATCCGGGAAACCTGGCCTTCAGAGCGTTCTTGGGATGTCGAATCTCTTCGACATCCCCGGCATGGCCAGCGAGTTCACTTCCCATGACCTGACTGACCGTCTGTGGGTCGGCAAAGTAGTAGGCTTCGACCATGTTGACGAGGAAATGCACGGAGGCCCGGTGAGATTGATTTCCCGGAAGCGGATTCAGCATCGTATCCAGTGCAGCTCGATATCTGTCGAAGTGAATGGCGTGATCTTCTCGACGCTTGTTCTCCAAGTCGTCGACCAAGACGACAAAACGGCTGCCCGGTTTGCCGAGATACTTCCGAGCTTCAATCCCGATCTCAGTCTCATCAGAGTCGGGAATGGTCTTACCCGTGTTGACCATCCACAGTTGGCGTTTGGGGCTGGTTCTCGCAGATCGTTGCGGGATTCGCCGAATGACTTCAATCGAGCAGTTTCCGGACTCCATCAGGGAGCGGAGGAAGCTCGGCAGAAACTTCTCCTCACCGACTCCAGTCACCAGCAGTCCAATGTGGTGAAAAGTCCACTCGGAATCCGCTTCCGAGGCACTCACTGAAGAGACTCCGCCACAGCCGCTGCCGACTGACCTCCGATGACTTCCGACATGTAGAGTGAACCGGTCGCGTATTGATCGAGCAGGTCTTGGATGCCGTCGATCTGGGCGATAGATTCGATCTTCGTATGCCCTTCAGAGATGGAAGTCGCGAAGCATTGATGCGGTTCGAACTGACTCATGAGGACGGGTGAATGAGTGGCGATCATCACCTGCTTGTTCCACTTTGTGGACGCTAACTTCACCGCCTCTGCGAAGATCGCAATGGCCCAAGGATGCAGAGATGTCTCCGGCTCGTCAAACATCAGCACGGCGGGTTTTTGTGATCCCTCCGAAAACAGTGCCGTCAATTGACAGAGTAACTGCATGTGCCCGTCCGAGGCTCCTGATGCTTGTGTAGATTCCTTCCGTCCCTTCTCCAGAAAATGAGCATAGACAGAGTTCGGGCCAAGCTGGTCGAGCACAAGGTCCTGGAAGTTGGGAAATGCCTTTCGCATGAACGAGATGATCGTACTCCAGCGATCATCCACATGTTGCTTCAAGGAGAGGTTGCGAAGAACAGACCAGAGATTGTCTGCACGGGGGTGCAATCGGTCGTCTGTCCATGAGTTTGAACCTTTGTTTTTGAGGTCAAACAGCGACATCGATCTCGCATGCCAAAAGCGAACGTTGCCTAGCAGCTCAACCAATTCCGCAGTAACAACATCTTCGTGCATGTCCACGTACGGTAAGATTGCGAGACGGGAACTGCCTCGGACGGCCATCTTGGAAAGCGGTGCGGCATCGGACGCAGGAACGTCGGCCGAATCTTGACCAGACTGCCGGATCATCAACGTTTTCTTGTCAGCTATGCGAAGCACTCGCTCTGCTGGTCGATATCCCACTCGACCAGATTGCAAGTACATTTTCAGTCCATACTGGATCTGATCAGTATCCAGTTCCACCATAATGTATTGCTGGTCAAGTGGTGCGTGGTCATGCAACAGGCCAACACCATTGCCTCGTAGTGATGTCGCTTCCTCCGTGCCTCGATCCACGCAATCCTGAATGAAACAGAGCGCATCAAGGATGGAACTCTTGCCAGATCCATTCGGGCCAAAGAAGATCGACACATCTTGCAACTCGAAATTGACATCCGCGAGCAAACGATAGTTTCGGATATGAAGCTTGCAAAGTCTGGCAGTCAAAGAATCCTCCTCAGCGGTTCCCCGTTCTCTCGTCGATTTCACACCCCGAAGATGCGCTCGACGTTCCCGCGCAGGATCGTCTTCCCGAGTTCAATCGCCCGCGTCTCCAGCCACCCGCGACCAATCACAAAATCTTCGGCCAGCACCTTGGCCAGAATCCGGCGGTACATGCGGAACTTCGGCAGGCCGAACTCCAGCTTGTACATGTCGCTATAGTACCCGATCTGTTTGGTCCGAGGAACAGCTTCCAGCCGCGAGCGGGTGTCGAGTTCGATGTAGCTGGGGATGTTCGAGTACCACCAGTGGCCGTTGGTCACCACGTTTGGGAATATCCACGCGTAGCTGACGAGTTCCTGGTTGCTCGTCTGGCCGAGGACCGAGATCGGGAACGTCACGCTCGGGAAGGCGTTGAACAAGTCCTTGTACTGAATCAGCGAGACGCGGTGGTCGAACAGGTCTTGGCCCTGGTAGACGCCGGTGGGGTAGACCTTGCGGTTGACGCCAATCATCAGGTCGAAGGGGAGCTTGAATTCGGCACAGAACTCGGCGATCGTCCAGAACACGAACTGCGACACGAGCCGCCGCGATTCGCAGCAGTCTTTCCCGCTCAGAACATTCGCCAGCGCCGCATCCAATGCTGGCCCCGGTGCCACCGCAGTGGGCGAGAAGTCCGGAGGCAGCGAGATCGCACAGGCCCGCACGCCCTTCGATTGGAAGTGCGCGAACAGCTTCCCGATCCCGTTGCGGATCGTGGCCGCACTCGTCGGCTCGATCCCGGTCGCCTTGGCGAAACGCTCGCGCGTCGGAGCCTTGTCGAAGTGAAACACCAGATCATCCGTCCGCAGGCACGGAATGTACCGCTTCGTGTCGAACCCCGTCAGCGGGTCGTCGAAGTCGTTCGTCAGGAACACCGCCTCCAACTTGCTGATCTTCAGCACCTGATCTTCCCAGTCGGGCTGGGCCATCTTCTTCTCGGCGTGGTCGTACAGCCGCTCCCAGTTTTGGAGCGTCAGCCGCTCGTCCTCGAACCCGAAGAACGTCTTCGCCAGGTCGAGGAACCAACCGAGCTGGACCGTGTTGTCGATGTCGCCGAGTTTCTCAATCAGTCGACCGACCTTCTCCTTCGGCGAGATCCCCGGCTCCTCGATCCGCTCCTTCGGCAACCCCGCCGAGTGCGCCAACTCCGTGTAGTAGTGGTACCCCAGAATATCTGCCAGCGTCTTCGAGGCCGCCGCATGCGGGTTGATGTGCGAGTGCGGGTCGATCAGCGGCAGCTGTTCGAGTTCGTGGAACAGACG
>JAYTWO010000436.1:0-9241 GCA_043743415.1 Planctomycetota bacterium | reverse complement strand
TTTTTCACCGTGCAGGGAGCGGATGGCAACTCACTCTACACGCGGGCGGGCGATTGGTTCCTCAACTCCGAGGGAGCACTGACCACGGTCGACGGCCTGCCGGTCCTGGCCAGTGGTCAACCGGTGCGACTCCCGCTGACAGCTTCGGAGAACGACCTGACGATCAGTGAAACCGGTGAGCTGCGAATCGGCGAACAGTCGTTGGGGACGTTGGACATTGTGAAGTTCGACGACCCCAGCGGCCTGCAACCCGTGGGGCACACACTGTTTCAAGCCCCCCCCGAGCTGGCCCCCACCCCAGCCACCGCTCGCGTCCAACAAGGGGTTCGAGAACTCTCGAACGTCTCGATTCCGCTGGAACTGGTCCGCATGCTCGCCGGAGTTCGCAACTACGAGGCAGCCCAAAAGGCGATGCAAGCCCTCACCAAATCGATCGAACAACGAGTGGAGAATTAGTCGTGGTTGTGTTCGGTGTGCAACTCACATTTCGGAGAATTAGCAGGCATGATGATTCACCACGGAGACACGGAGGCACGGCGGATCACCAGTTGGCTGTCTCCCAGGATTCGACCCATGATGACTGATTCGCGACCAAAGCGACGCAAAGCCCAACAGCTTGGAGCTGAACTCGTCGCTGGGGTAGTCAGTGTCCGTCTTCCCGGCTGGGGTCGGACCTTCTCTGAGATTTCTCCGTGCCTCCGTGTCTCCGTGGTGAATTCTGATTCCATGCCGACATGTGAGATGCACACCCAGTTCCATCATTCGTTCACTGTCGAGGAGACTGTTCCATGCTAAGAGCCTTGTACACCAGCGCCACCGGAATGCGGGCGCAAGAAATGTTGATCGACAACACGGCGAACAACATCGCCAACGTCAACACCAACGGGTTCAAACGAAGCCAGGTGGACTTCGCCGATCTTCTCTATTCCACCTTCAAAGCTGCGGGGACTGAAGTCGCCGCAGGACAGCCTTCCCCCACGGGGTTGCAGATCGGCAGCGGTGTGCGGGCGGTGGGCACCACCAAGGTCTTCTCTCCGGGAACATTCGCCCAGACCAGCAATCCGCTCGATGTCGGGATCGAGGGGGATGGGTTCTTCAAAGTCACCCTCCCCAACGGAGAAGCCCGATACACCCGTGACGGGGCGTTTCGCACCGACTCCACGGGGCGGCTCGTCACAGGTGATGGCTATCTCCTCGACAGCGCCGTGACGATTCAAGACGGGGTCTCCCTCTCCAAGTTGAGTATTGGAGCCGATGGCACCGTGACGGGAATCTCGGCGGGGTCGCCGGAGTCCTCGGTCAACCTCGGGCAAATCCAATTAGTGCGGTTCCTGAATCCCGCCGGGTTGAGCAGTGAAGGCGGGAATCTGTATGCCGCGAGTCCCGCTTCCGGGCAGGAAGTTCCGGCGGTCCCCGGACAAAACGGGATGGGGATGCTCAGGCAAGGCTACCTCGAACGGTCGAACGTCGAGGTGGTCAACGAATTGATCTCATTGATCACCGCGCAGCGCGCCTACGAGGTCAACTCGCGGGCCATCCGGGCCGGTGATGAGATGCTGTCGACGACCAACGACATCATCCGCTAGTCGCACCATGTTCGCGGAAGCACTCTCGTACTCCCTCACACTCTTCCCAGGAACACTAATCCCATGACACGTATCCGCAGCTGCTTGACAACCATTGCGTGGGGAGTGCTGGGCGCTCTGCTGGGAGGAGCGCCCGTGAGTCGAGCGGGCGATGCCCCCCTGCTGAAGGTCACCCTGCGCGACCACGTGCGAACCACCGATGGTGTGCTCCAAATCAAGCACGTCGCCCAGCTCGAAGGCCCGCCAAAATCCGCCCTCAAACGCTGGGAAGAACTCGATCTGTGGGATGGCTCGGAGGAGTCTCCGGCCGAGACGCGAATCACCCGGTCCTGGATTACCGCACGGTTGCTATTGGCCGGATGCCAAGCCGACATGATCACCTTTGCGGGAGCAACGGTCACCGAGGTGGAGCGGGTCGATCCACTCGACCAGAACGACACCGAAGTCGAACGACTCGCCCAACAAGAGGTGGCCCGTCAACTCGGACTCGACCCCGAGCGGGTGGAGGTCCGATTGCTCGGTCCGTGCGTCGAACGACTCAAGCCCTCGGGCTCACCACTCGGGGAATTGGATGTCATTCCGCCCTTGCCACGAACGAATGATCCCCGCATCACGGTGCGTTGGCTCGAAGGCGGAGTGGTCAAGTCCACGCAGACCTGCGGCGTGCGGATTCGCGTCTCCCGGGACTGGCCCGCTGCGGCCCGGGACTTGCCAGTGGGACAGGTGTTGTGCGCAGCGGATGTCGTCACGCAGCCGGTCTGGTGTCATTGGACGGAGCTGGCTCTGCAGACCGATCAATGTGTGGGTCAACGACTCAAACGCGGGCTGGTGTCCCAAGCGAGCTTCACGCTCGCCGACCTGACCATTCCCGGTCCCGCTTCGGCTCAGGCCCAAACGGCCCCGGTCATCAAACCCCGCGATCTGATTCGTGTCAGCGCGATACGAGGCAACTTGAAGGTCGTGTTGCCATCGGCTGAGGCCCTGCAAGCGGGGCGTCCCGGAGAGCGCATCCGTCTCCGCAACCTCGAATCCCAACGCGTGATCATCGGGACGGTCGTCTCGGCGGGCGAGGTCGAGATTCAACTTCGATAGGAACTGATCCATCATGGCAGACATTCGATATTCGGGACTCATGCGGTGCCTACTGGCCGCCTGTGGTCCGTGCGTGCTGGGCTTGTGTTGGACGGAAGCCGCCCACGCCGAAGCGCTGTGGAAACGGCACCAGCCCGAACAAGGTTTGCTGTTTTACGACACGCAGGCCCGACGCGTCGGGGACTTGCTGACGGTCGTGGTCCGCGAGGACTCGAATGTCCGCAACCAGGACAACCGGGGACTGGGCAAGAAAACCAGCGCGAAGAGCCTGTTCAAATTCGGTGCCAAGTCCGACGGAGGTTTCTCGACTCAAGCCTCGGACAGTGAATTGGACACCGCGTTGCAGTCGAACCGGAGCTTCGATGGGAAGTCGTCATTCCGCAGCCAACGGGCCTTCGACGATCGCGTCACAGTGACCGTGATCGATGTCCTCCCCAACGGGAACCTCGTCTTCCGAGGCTGCCGCAAGATTCACATCGAAGGCGATCAGCGCACGCTCGTGGTGACCGGCATCGTCCGGCCATTCGATGTCTCTGCGGACAACACGGTCAACTCGCGTCTTGTGGCCGACTTACACATGAACTACGAGGGCCAGGGCGGAGAAGAGAGCTTCATCCGACAAGGCTGGCTGGGCCGAGCGGCCAACAAAGTCTGGCCGTTCTAACGACCTTGGCGTTTTCATCCAGTCCACGTCCACTCACCGGTCCGAACCATGATCACCCGACAAACCGATCGCCGTCTCCTGGTGGGACTCATTCTCACGCTGGTGATCCACGTCCCCGTCCACGCGACCGAGGAAGTCCGCATCCGCGACATCACCGAAGTCGAAGGCGTGAGGACGAATCAGTTGGTGGGGCTCGGGTTGGTGACGGGACTTAATGGCACCGGCGGCAAAAGCCCGATCACGCGGCAACTCGCGATGAACCTCATTCAACGCTTCGGACTCCGCGTCGATCCGGAGATTCGTGCCCGACTCCGCAACGATACCTCGGAGAAGACCGACAACCTGAGCGTGGTGACGGTCACCGCCGATCTTCCGGCGTTTGCCCGCAATGGCCAGACCATCGATGTCCTGGTCTCCACCTTCGACGATGCCAAAAACCTCGCCGGGGGGCAATTGATCATGACATCCATGAAAGCGGTCGATGGGGAAGTTTACGCGGTCGCTTCGGGAGCGATTTCGACGGGTGGCTTCGCCTTCTCCGGCGATGCAGCTGGCGCGCAAAAGAACCATCCCACGACCGGACGGATCCCGAACGGTGCGACCATCGAGCGTGAGACCTGCACTCCGATCGGTCAGAATGGAGTCGTGCGGATGCTGCTGCGGCAGTCCGACTTCGAAACCGCTCGTCGCATCGCGCTCGCCATCAACACCGAATACCCCGCAGTCGCCCGAGCGATCGATTCGGCCACCATCGAGATCCACGTCCCGGCGCTTAATGCCGACGATGTCCCGGCCTTCATTGGCCGTGTTGGCAACTTGAAGGTGATTCCGGATCGTCCCGCGCGGGTCGTGATCAACGAACGCACCGGCACGGTGATCATTGGGGAGAATGTGCGGCTGGCGCGTGTTTTGATCACTCACGCCAACCTGTCGATCATGACGGCGGAGACGCCGGAAGTGTCGCAACCCAATCCGTTCAGCCAGGGAGAGACCGCGGTGGTTCCTCGCACGCAGATGGACGTGTTCGAGGAAAAAGCGTTCGTGAACCAGATCGATCGGCAAGCGACCGTGGGTGACCTGGCGACAGCCTTGAATGCCCTCGGAGTGACGCCTCGCGATTTGAGTTCGATCTTCCAACAACTCAAGGAGTCCGGCGCGCTACACGCCGAACTACTGTTCAAGTGACCGGTAGGGGCGTGTGTTCACACCCGGAAGATTCACCACGGAGACACGGAGGCACGGAGAAAGACAAAGGAGTGAAGAGCCGATTTCGTACAGAGATCGGGCCGACGGTCCTCGCAACGATCGCAAAGGTGTTCATGCGAAGTACGGGAAATGCAACACGCTCCTCTTTCTCCGTGCCTCCGTGTCTCCGTGGTAAATTCCCGATGGTTCTCGACAGTTGAGATGCTCACTCCTCCACCCCACATCCCAGTCCCACCAGCCACGGCTTGTCATGTCCCTCAGTCCACTCACCAGCGTTCCGGCCTCTGTCGATTTTCCGAGTACGGCGTCGCCCGATGCCGTCGCGCGGCAGGTGGAAGGACTCTTCGCATCGTTGTTGCTCAAAGAAATGAGAGGCAGCGGCGAAGAAGGGGGGCTCTTCGGCGGCGACTCCACCGATGTCCTCGGAGGCATGTTCGATCAGTACATGGGACAGGCCATCGCCGATGCGGGAGGGTTGGGCTTGCGGGATTACCTCGTGGCCCAGGCCCGCCCTCCGACCGAAACCCGCACCACATCCGAAACCTTGTGATCCTCACCAACCACTGCCCGGTGCCCCAGGACGAACGTCCGTGGCCAGGCCTCGATTCCCGATTGGAGATTGCCATGCCCCCTCCTCAGATACCCCACGTGTCCATTCCTCGCTCTCCCGAGCCAGCGGTCGCTCTCGTGAGTGAATGCCGTGATTACCTTGATTGGGAGGAACTGCGGTTGTCGTCGATCCTGAAATGCCTCCGCGACAGCCCCACGGACAGAGCAGCCTCGCCGTTCGAAGCGGCCGCCGACGGGTACTCCTGGGATCCCAGTCCGGGAAGGGTCCGGCGCGAACGGCTCAAGGCACTGATCGCCACCGTGTGCGGGATTCAGCCCTCGCACAGCGGGCTGACGATCCTGATGGGGCGACTGCCGCCTCGGGAAGCGGCGAGCCTTCAGGAACGGCGCGACACTGTCCGGGGCCTGGCGCAGGCCGTGCATTCCGCAGCCCGAGGCTGGATGCGGCAGGTCGCCCTCCTGGAACTTGGTGTCGAGTCCACCTTGCAGGAACTGACCGGGGGCCGCTGCCTCTCGGTGAGCTACGACGACCATGGCCAGATTTCGACCGGCAGCCTCCAACCCGTGATCAACTTCAGGACGTGAGCCGATGCTCTCATTCGATACCAGCCTGACCGCCCTGCGTGCCGCCCAGATCGGGCTGCGCGTGGCCGCCAATAATCAAGCGAATGCCGCCACGCCCGGCTACCACCGGCAGCGTCTCCATTTGGGAGAACGCGCCGCAATGACGATCGATGGCGTCGCCGTGGGCACGGGAGTGAACTCACTCCGAGTTGATCGATCCGTCAGTGCCTTGACGCAGTCTTCGCTCAATCACTCGATCTCCCAACAAGGCGCGCAGGAAGCGTCGCTAGAAACGCTGCGATCCGTCGAAGGGGTCTTCGATCCCCTCTCCGGAGGGCTCACGGATCGAGTCAGCCAGTTCTTCCATCAGCTCGATCAGTGGACCGTCAATCCCGGAGATCTCACCCAACGCCGCGGGGTATTGCAGTCCGCGCGACAGATGACGGGCGCATTCAATCAAGCCGCCGATCGACTCGACACAATCCAGTCCTCGGTCCATCAAGAGATTCAACGGACGCTGGACGAGGTCAATGGACTCATCCAGCAGATTGCTGAGTTGAACGGCGAAATCTCCACCTCCCCGGGAGGCGGACAGGAACCGCTCGACTTGCTCGACCGCCGTGACGCGATGCTGGAACAACTCGCGGGACTCACCGACGCTCGTTTTCCGCTGCGGGCCGATGTCGATGAGGTGGTCACGCTGGCGTCCGGTGCGGTTTCGTTCTCCACACAGCCCATCGCACTGGTCATGTCGACGAACGCCAGGGGGGAGCGTGAGATCACCTGGAAGGGCAGGTCCACACCGCTGGAATTCGCGTCGGGCCGGTTGGCCGGGTTGCTGCAGGGCGGGACCGATCGGATCGATGCGGCCCGTGGTCAACTCGATTCCATCACGCGCGCTCTGGCCCTGGCTGTGGATCGTGTACACGCGGCGGGTGTCGGGCTGTCCGGCCCGTTCACACAGTTGACTGGCGCACGTGCGGTGTCCGCTGTCGACGAACCGTTGAACCAGGTCACCGGAGATTGGCCGCTGTCTGCGGGACAGGTGACGGTCGCTGTGACAGAAGCTGCGACCGGAGAGCGTCGGCTCTTCTCGATTGATATCGATCCGACGCAAGACACATTGGAGGACATTGCCACCAGGCTGTCGGGGATCGACAACGTGTCGGCCACGGTCGATCCTCGCACACGGCTACTGTCCCTCGCGACAGCGCCCGGATTTGCGGTCGACTTCGCGGGAGGACTTCCCAGCGTCATGACGCCCTCGGCGGGCTGGACGGGGACCGCGTCCGGACATGTGAGTGGTCGTCCGACCGGAACCATCAACGGAGAGTGGACCCTGACCGTCTCGCAAGGGGGACAAGTGGGGGTCGACGCCGATGTGCGGGCGGAAGTCCGTGACGCCTCGGGCACGCTGCTCGGCACCGTACAACTCGGATCAAGCTATCTCCCGGGAAAGCCGATCGTCATGGCTCAAGGAGTCGAGTTGCAATTCGATGCGGGCACACTGGTGACGGGCGAGTCGTCGACCTGGGATGTTGTTCCCACCCCGGACGAAGTCGGACTTTGGCCCGCGCTCGGCATGCGCAGCTTCTTTCAGGGGGACTCCGCGGGGAACCTCGCGGTTCGCGACGACCTCTGGAACGACCCTCGGGAACTCGCGGCTGGCACGACCGCTCTGCCCGGGGACAACTCGATCGCCACACGTCTGGCCGCCTTGCGGGATGCCGGGTTGCCGGAACTTCAAGGTCAATCCGCCACTGTCGCGCTCGATGGACTGACTGTCGAGGTCGGTGCCGAGACTGCGGCGGCCAGTTGGTCGGTCGATCAGACCACAGCGCTCTCGACCTCGTTGCGACAGCAGCGAGATTCGGTGTCGGGAGTCGATCTGAATGAAGAGCTGGCGAACATGCTGACGTATCAGCGGATGTTTCAAGCGGCCTCCAGATTCCTGCGGACCGCCGATGAAAACCTGCAAGAACTCATGACACTGGTGAGGTAATTGTGATTCGAGCCACCGATCTCTCCACCATTGGCGTCACGCTTGAACACTTGCGAAGGCAGTCCGTGCAATTCGCCCGGGCCCAGGAACAAGTCTCCTCGGGACGCCGGGTCAATCGTCCCTCGGACGATCCCGCCGCGCTGCACATCGGATTGCGTGAAACCCGACGGATCGAGTCACTCGATGCGAGAACCCAGGTTCTCGATCAACTGAAAAGTACCCTGTCCCACACGGAAACCGCGACTCGCGAAGCCCATTCCCTTCTGGTTCGCGTGCGGGAGATCGCGCTCAGCGGACGACAATCGGTCGAACCGGCGGAACGACAAGTCTTGGCGCAGGAGCTCGGCACGCTGCGCGAACGCCTGATCTCAATCGCCAACAGCCGGAACGGGGGAACCTCCCTGTATGGAGGCACCGCGTCGGATCGGCTCCCGTTCGAGACGGCACCGGACGGCACCGTGACGTATGTCGGTTCCGAGGAGCCGATGATCGCATCGAGCGAACTCGGGGACGGGGCGGCTGTGTTGCCCGTCGGCCGGGATGTGTTCCAGACCACTGTGGGGACCGACGTGATCGACACCTTCGCCGTCATCGCCGATCTCCGGTCGACGTTGGAAGAAGCCGCAAGTCAGCCAGCGTCGGTCACTGATTCCCAATTCGCCCAATCACTCGGCGACCTCGAACAGCTGGGAGATCACCTGTTGCAGTCGATCGGCTCGCAAGCGCTGGCCCTCGAACAGATCGAATCGGCACAGAGTCGCTTCAGTGAACTGAAGCTGGAGTCCGAGACACTCCGCTCGCAGGCCTTGAGCGCCGATCTGCCCCAGTCGATCGTCGCGCTGCAACAAGCGCAAACGCAAACTCAATTCACGATGGCGGCGTTGTCGAAACTCTTCGACACGTCGTTGTTGAACTTTCTGGCGTGAAGGAGCTTCGATGTCCACTCCCCCCTCCGACGATGATCGCGGGCCGAAGCTCGAAGGTTCGATACGCCGGTTGATCGCCCCCGATCGGTTTCGGGGCATCGCGGCACTGCTGCAAGAACCGTTGCCGGAAGCCACAGCGGCACCACCAGGCCTGCGATTCGATCGACCGCATTCGGTGCCGCCTCGGCCACATCTCGCAGTCTCCGCTCATCGGGTCTGGACGGAGATCCTCAACTCGGCGATCAGCGACGATGCGGACACCAGCTTGATTCACGACTTGGCGCATCTGCATCCCCAGGTGACGGCGACGATCCTCCGGGCCGTCAATGCCGCTCAGGGCGGAGTGATTCGTCCGGTGCAAGAAGTCGGATGGGCGATCGAACTCCTCGGCCTCCGCCGGCTCCGTCTCCTGGCCACGGAGCAACAGGGACGCACTGCGCCACCCGCTGTCGCCCATGTCTCCGTCGAGTTCTGACTCCCAACTCCCGACTCCCGACTTTTCCGAAAAGTTTCCCATGATCGTCATCCTCGGTTGCATTGTCGTCATTGGTTCGGTGTTGACCGGCTTCTCGATGGCGGGTGGACACTTTCACTCGCTGGTCCACCCCTCGGAAATCATCACCATCGGTGG
>JAYTWO010000435.1:0-13638 GCA_043743415.1 Planctomycetota bacterium | reverse complement strand
GCTGGGGCCCAGTGATCGCGACCGATGTCCTTGTTGACCTTCGGGCTGCGACCAAACTCGCCCATCGCGACGACGAGGGTGTCGTTCAGCAACCCGCGAGTCTGCATGTCGGTGATGAGGGCCGAGAACCCGCGATCGAAATCGGGGAGCCGCTTTTCCAGCCCCTCCCAGATCTTGGCATGATGGTCCCAGCCGCCAAAGTTGACCGTCACGAACGTCACCCCGCGCTCGACCAGCCGCCGAGCCAGCAGACAACTTTGTCCGAACGTCGTGCGGCCATACCGGTCACGCTGAGCCGCGTCCTCGGCATCGATCGCGAAGGCATCGCGGGCCTCGCCCGACAACACCATCTCAGCCGCCCGGCGCTGGAACTGGTCATAGGCGGTCAACTGATCGTTCCCCTCCATCTGCCGCGAAAGCCCGTCGACCGCTTGCAGCATCGTCTGCCGCCGGTCGAGGCGGACCTGGGCCAGCGGCTCCGCGCGAGCCACATCTCGCACGCGGAAGTTCTCCTCATTGGGGTCACCCGCCTTGAACGACTCGTACCGCCCGCCGAGGAACGCACTCTTTCCCAGTTCCCACGTAAACGACGGATTGCGCGGAATCGACACATACGGCGGCAGCGTCCCTGGAAACCCGCTCTCATGCGCGGCCACAGCCCCCATCGCGGGCCAGTCGCCAAACGCCGACCCAAACCGCCCCGACATGACCCAGTTCGTGGCCGTCTCGTGATGGTCGTTGTTGTGTGCCCCGCCGCGATGCAGGCAGACCTTGTCCATCGTCTGCGACATCATCGGCAACAGCTCGCCGACCTGGAGTCCGGGCACATTCGTGGCGATCGGCTTGTACTTGCCGCGCACCTCTTCGATGGCCTCGGGCTTGGGGTCGAAGCTGTCGTGATGCGACATCCCCCCGCCGAGGTAAACGAGGATCACCGACTTCGCGCGGCGGCCTGGGGTACTCGCCGAGGCTGGCGATTGGAGCAGCGTCGGCAGACTCAACCCGAACGCGGTCAGTCCGCCGACTCGCAGGAAGTCGCGGCGATTGTGGGGGAAGAAGAAGTCAAACATGGGGTGATCCTGGAACGAAGTTCAAGATGCAGACTGGGAAGTTAGAAGAACGGAGGAAGATGGAAGGGGGAACACTAATCTTCACTAATTAACACTAATCGGATCAGGTCAAGATTAGTGTCGATTAGTGGAGATTAGTGTTCCTGAACTCTAGGTTGAGCCCCTCGTTCAATGCTGGAATGCAAACTCCTTCGAGTTGAGCAACGCCCAGAAGAGATCCTGGAACACCTCGCGGCGGTCGGTCCCCTCCAGCGACTTCTTGACGACCTCACGTTCTGTATCGGCAGGCCACCGGCTCAACGTGGAGAGATACAGCTCGTCGACCACCCGATCGTTGTCCGGTTGACCCGCCAGCAACTGCTCCAGCCGACCGGTCGAGGTCTTCAGCTTGTTCGACAGGCCATCGCTGTTTTGCAGGTGCAGTAGCTGCGGCAACGTGACATCGCCGGTCCGTTCACAAGCACACGCCGTCGTGCGTTCCGAGCGACCGAAGAGCGACAGGAAGTACGAATCGGTCCCCGGGTCGGGCACCTGAATCGACCTGACGCCCAATGGGTAACTCGGGAACTGCTCGGGGTCGCCGGTGGCGCTACAGATGGCATCCAGCAGCACTTCGGCGGGCAATCGTCTGGCGTAGTGGTGCGAGTAGAATCGGTCATCGCGAAAGTTTGACGGCCGGGTTTCCGACGACAACTGATACGCCCGCGAGTTCATCACCAGCCGCATCACATGCCGCAGGTCGTACCCGCTGCTGACAAACTCGCGGTTGAGCAACGCCCACAGTTCGCGATTCGACGGAGGGTTGGTCGCCCGCAGATCGTCGACCGGCTCGACCAGTCCGACGGCGAAGAAGTGCTTCCACAGCCGGTTGACCATCGCCCCCGCGAACTGTTCGTTCTTCGCATCAGTCATCCAGCGGACCAGTGGCTTTCTCGGATCTTCGCCCGCCGGGCTGTCGAGGACCGAGCGGTCGAGCGGCTGGGCTTTGAGCTGTTGGCCGGTGCGCGGCTGGCGGGTTTCAACGGCTCCTATCCGGGCGGATTCGATCTGTTGGCGAATGTCGGCGATCCGCTTGTCGAACTCGGCCAATTCCTTGGCCTGATCGCCCGTCGTTGCCGCTAACTCGTCCCGTTTCTTCTGCTGACCGGCGAGATCCCGCTGAAGGTTTTGCATGTGCCGGGTCGCGACTTGCAGCGTGGTGGCTGCTTCGCTGGGGTTCTTGCGGTCGAGGGCCACGCGGGTGAAGAAGGCTGCGAAGTGGTAGTAATCGTCCTGCGTGTACTTCTCCAGCGGGTGATTGTGGCACCTCGCACAGCCGATCCGCGTGCCCAGGAAAGCTTGGGCCACGGAGTCGACGACCTCCGATTCCTCGGAGGTTTTTTCGCCCACGGTCACGATGTAATATCCGACTGCCGGGTTCTGCTCACAAGAACCTTCGGCGAGGAGGACATCGCTGGCCATGTCGCGCCAACTGCGATTGGCAATGAGTTGTTGCCGCACCCACTGGTGCATCGCGCGAACTCCCTTCGTACCACGCACATCGTGGTCGCGTTCTTTGCGGTTCTGGAGCAAGTCGCCCAGTTGCAAGGCCCAGTAGTCGATGAACTCCGGTCGGGTGAGTAAACGGTCGATCAGCGCAGGCCGTTTATCGGGACTCGTATCGGCCAGGAACGCCCGCACCTCCTCCGGTGTGGGCAGCGTGCCGATCACATCCAATGAGGCCCGCCGCATGAACGTCGCATCGTCGCACAGCGGCGACGGCTCGATCCGCAGCGCTGCCAGCCGCGCATACACATGTTCGTCGATGGCGTTGTTCCGGGCGGTGTACCACTCGGGCTGAGTCGCTGTTTCGTGCGGCATGGTCCAGGTCGCGACGCCGACCTGCCCCTGGAAGGAGGCCCGCACGACCGCCTCGCCGTTCCGTAACGCCTGCACCACGCCCGCGTCCGAGACCTCCAAGATCCCACTGTTGCTCGAAGCAAACTGCGTCATCCAGGTCACGTCTCGCTTCTGCCCATCGCTGTAGACAGCGGTGATTTGGATCGGGCGAGAGTCATTGAGTTTGAGCGTGGCGGTCAGCGGTTCGATCTCCAGCCGCTCGACCGCCGGATCGCCGACCTTCGGCCCCGGCGTCCCGGCCACGATCCAGTCGAGCAGCACCTTCGCGGCGGGACTCCCGACCGCGAACCGCTTCCCCCCACCATGCGGCAGCGCCCCGACCGCCTTGCGAATCAGCAGGCTCTCGCTCGGCGCGACCGCGTTGATGCGGCGGCCCTGCGACTCCCGCGCCAGTGATTCAAAATCACTCTCGGGAGCATACCCCCGCAACGACAGCTTAAACCCATTCTGCCCCGCCAGCTTCCCATGACACCCGCCCGAGTTGCACCCAAATCGCGTCAACACCGGCATCACATCATTCGCAAACGACGGAGCCCCCGCCCGAGCGGAACCTACCACCCCCAGCCAGAGCAGCGCCGACCACACGGGCAGACACCAGCGAATCGAACGGATGGGCATGCAGTTTCCTGGGGCAATGTTCAGACAGTCCACTCTCCCGGGATGTCAATCGCAATGCTGACACCCCGCTCGTTTCGTACATCCACGGATGGTGATGTATTGTCGTCGGAGGGTCGGACGGGCGTCAATCCTGGATGGGGGATTGAATGGGAGATGTGTGCGAGACGCACTTTGTACGACTCACCCCCAATATGTTTGCGATCTGCACAAATATTGGGAGGCCGGTTGGTCCGAGAGACCAGGTTTCCCCCTTGGCGTCCTGGCGACAGTGCGCCTTTGCGTTGAATTCATCGATCCGTCGGATGCCGCGACGATTCAGAATTTTTGGCAATGACGCCAGGGAGCGAGTGCGCAAAGGGAGTGGCGGGCGATCTGCGAACTCCGTGTGTTCCATTTTGGGCTGAGTCCTCGCCCCTTGATTCGATGACTTGCCAGTGAGCGGGAGGAGGTGCGACACCTGCGGAGAGCAGAGGCCGCGCCCAGTGCGTCTCGCACTCGATTCAGGCACTCCCCCACTGCGGGGCTTGTTGTTTCGCGAGTTCTCGGCGATAATCCTCGCCTGCTGTCGGGGGAGCTTGTCTGTCGAACGGAGTGGGCATGGCGATCCGGTCCAACCATTACGATGCCGCGTTCGAAGCGTACCTCATCGCGACGGGACGCCCGTTTGTGGCGATCGACGAATCGCGGCGGGCGCAGTTGGCGGATGTCTCGCTCAAGTCGATGGACTTCATCGTGGACGGGGGAGAGCATCGGCTGTTGCTCGATATTAAAGGACGGCGATTTCCGACCGGAGGGAACACGGGCACGCGCTGGGAGTGCTGGGCGGATGCGGATGATGTTGAGTCGCTGCTGCGCTGGGAGCAGGTGTTTGGGAACCGGTTTCGGGCGGCTTTTGTGTTTGCGTATGAGATCCTCGACCCGTGCTGGTATCCCTGGCATCCACAGCGCTGGGAGTTCGCGGGCCGCACTTATGCCTTCTATGCGGTGTGGGTTCGCGACTACGCCGGGGTGATGCGGCAGCGTTCCCCGCGCTGGGAAACCGTGGCCCTGCCGACCCAGGAATACACCCGCCTGCGCCGCCCCTGGGAAGATTTTCTGCCCGCGTGACCAGCGCGTGTGGTCGCTGTCCAGAGTGCGAATCGAATGCCGCCGACCGGTTGCAGCGTGTGGACGAGTTCGTGGCCTCTCCCGTTGGCGAACGCATCTTGTGCGGCGGTGACCGGTCCCACCTGGCAGAAGTCACGAACTGGATCGCCTGGGCTGGCCATCCTCGCTCTCAGAAGGCGGCGTGACCCTTTCCGGCGGTCACTTCGAGAGGGGCGACAGTGTCATACAGCCACAACACCAGTTGTCAGAGATAGTGCATTGCGGGGCGTAATCCCGCTGAAATGCCTGGGCCGCATCATAGGTGATCTGCGTGCCGGTCAGGTCGAGATCCTTCAGGTGTTTGAGTTCCCGCAACCGCTCCAGACCCGCATCGGTGATCGGGGATCGCCCCGCAGTCAGCACTTCCAAATGTTGCGCCACCGAAACTTCCCTCATCAATTCATCGCCGAAACCCATCCCACCCAGGCTCAATCTCTTGAGAGCCGTCCGTTGCAGAATCGGTCGCAGATCCGCTGCTTTGAATGACACCTTGGGATTGAACTCCCCGCTGATGCTACGCACGAAATCTTGGATGGGGTAAAATGCGAGGGTTTCCAGCTGCGAACATTCGGCGACCTCCACCAAGTGCTCACAGGTCGTGATGTCGGGCCGCAATGAGAGATGCCGAAGTGCCGGCAACTGGGCGAGGGACTTCAATCCCTCTTCGGTGTAAACCGTGCTGAGCGACAGGTCGAGCGTCTCCACCGTGGGGATTCGCGGAAGTTGCTTGAGTCCCTCATCACCGATGCCGAGCAACCGGAGCGACTTGAGGTGGGGAAGGCTGTCCAGCGCCGCCAGGATCGACCAGTCCGACTCGGCCCGCCCCGAAACTTCGACGACTTGCAGTCCTTTCATCGAACGCAGCGCGGCGATCGATTCTGCCGAGCCTTCACTCTTGAACACCGTGATCGGAATGCCCTCCAACTGGTCGACATCCGCGAACTCATTCAAGCGGCTCACGGGCACCTCGTCATACCCGGTCCTCCACGTTTTCAACTTCTTCAGCCCGCCCAACAGTCCCACATCTTCATTCGATGCAAACCAGTAATCGAGTGTCTCCAGCGACGACCCACGGAGCATCTTTAAGCCGCGCTCCGTCATCCGCTCGTCGACTCGCAACGTCTTCAGATGCCGCAGCTGGGCCACCGACTCGATCGCCTCGTCCCCCAATTGGGTCATCACCAAGTCGAGAAACTCCAGACGCGACAACTTCTCAACGACCTCCAGTCGCCCGGTGAAGAGATGATTATAACTCAGGTCCAGCCGACGCAGGTTGCGGAGAGCGACGAGCGGCTCAAGCCCCTCCACGGTGATCGTCCCCCCTTTATCGTTCATCCCGCGCAGATTGAGCGACACGACATCGGGCGTCGAACGGACGATCTCCAGATCGCCATCTTTCAGCGGGCAACGACCAAAGCTGAGGATCGTGACTCGACCATGCGGGTCCAGGCGGTACGTGCCGCCCAAGGCTTGAATCTTCTGAAGCACGTCGGGGGGCGTGGCCAGCGGAACGGATAACGCGACGACCGGGACCGGCATGGCCAGAGCCGTCGCCACTGGCGGGGTTGTTCTCTCCGCATCGCTCGCAACTGGCGATCGGCCACAACCGGTCATCCCCAGACTCAGGAGCATGAGCAGAGCCAATGCCACTCGGCGGTGGAATGAAAACCTCAACGGAATCTTCTCCGCATGGCCTATGGGGTTTTTGTCTGGCCGATGACCGGCGGGATCGTCGCCCCGGTGGCATAGAACTTCATCGAGATCGAGTTCACGCAGTGCCGCGTGTCTTTCGCGGTCAGCCCTTCGCCGAGAAAGACATGGCCTAGGTGTCCGCCGCAGTTCTCGCACAGGATCTCGGTCCGCCGACCATCGCTGTCGGTCCTCTGCCGCACTGCGCCGGGGATCTCGTCATCGAAACTCGGCCAGCCGCAGTGGCTGTCGAACTTGTTTTCGGAGCGATAGAGCGGCACATTGCAGCGGCGGCAGACATACGTCCCCGCATCATGCATGTCGGTGTATTCGCCCACGAAGGCCCGTTCGGTTCCCGCATGCACGATCACCCGCTCCTCGGCCGGGGTCAGTGGGTTGTACTGGGCTGCGTGGGTCTCTGCGGAGTGGGAGTCGGTAGACATCGGTGCTTCCTGAAGGTTCGTCGTGGCGGCCTCATCGACACCGCTGCAACCAGTGACGAACGCAGCCAGACACAGAGCCGAAATCGTCAGCGGTCCAAGAACCGTTGATGGCCAGTGAGACATGAAGGACTCCGGAAAGAGGATCGACCATCCCATTCTAATCAAATCCCTCACCGAGATGCCGCAGGGAACCGCCAGGTTTCACACTTTCGGTGCTTCTCAATTGCCAGTAGAGAAGCCGGACGAGGCGGGACGGGTGACACGGACAGAGGCTTGGCGAAGGCCGTGGCCCTCGCACCACTCGCCAGGCCCTTCGATGACTCAGGGCGTGTCACCCGACCCGATTTCACGGGCAACTCGCGCTGCCCGGTTGAAAATGATCGATTGACAGCCGCCATCTCGGGGCTCACTGTTTTCATTCCGGCAATCAGCCAGTGAACAACCAGTCAGGCATTTGCCTCACGGACCGTGCGCAGAGTATTCACACCTTGCGGGGCGGACTCTGTTTTGAGTTTATTGAGTTTTTTGCGGCCACCACTCTTCAACAACGCCGTCTGGAACTGCCCACAGCATCGGTCCCTCACACGCCCTTGGGCAGTTCGTCTGTGGCATCGGGAGTCGACTGGGCGGTGATGTGGAACTCCTGAATCAATTTGTTCCGCTGAATCTCAATCTGCCGATCGAACGCCGACAAGACATCCAGTGCCCGGTCGCGCGAGGTCACCAGCCCGATGATCAGGTACTGCACAATTGCCAGCCCATAACAGACCCACCCCGTCGTCCCCGGAAAGATCACCGCCAAGATTGCAAACACCGGCGATGACCGGCTCAGGTGGTGACACGCCAAACCCTTTAGAAACGGCAGCCACACTGCTTTGAGGTTCTCAACGATCCCCAGCTTGCGGTCGATCGGCAACCCACGCAGTCCCGGATGAATCACCGAAAACAACTGCTGGTCCGGCATCGACTCGACCACGCCGATGGCTACCATTAATCGTCCGGCGGCTAACCACACGTTCTGGTCCGAGAATGTCAGATCCCAGTGGATGTTCGTCTTGAACATCCACTGATTCACCGTGTGGCTGAGGAACCCTTGCAGCCACTGCTCAAAGTTATGCGTGGCCACGAACAACAAGATCGCCCCGCGCGTCCACTGCTCGAGGTCTTTTTCCAGCTCCTGATCGCGTTCGGTGGTTTTGCTGAAATTGCGCCGCACGGTGCGAAAGGCCGGGACCGCCAGCACGCTGACAAACAGCCGCGAGCAGGGGCGCACGATCGGCGAGAGGAGTTGATCGACGAGCCACAACTTCCCGAATGCCGGCACAGTGCTGCTCCACGGTTGCGAAGGCGACAGCTTGCCCGCCATGCCGTCAAGCGGGTGGTCCCATTCGAGATTCGACGCGGGACTGCCAGCACAACGGTGTGGGGGAGCGGGCGGATCATAGCGATATTTGCAGATACACCGACATGCCGGGGCCGCTGGAACCTGCGGCGCGAGAGATCAGCGGACCGGCGATCAGCGATTGGTGAGTTCTTTCCAACTTAGGAGACAGACCAGGAAGAACTGGCGGTCATCGGAGGCGGGGAGCTTTTCGAAATCGGCAAGGTGGGCTTCCACCTGCTCGATGAGTGTCAAGACTTCTGTTCTCTTAAAGCTCTCGGAGAGGTCGTAGTCCGCCAGATGCCGCCGACGTTGAAGCTCCACGAAGGTCGTGGCAATATTCCGAATCGGTTTGTCGACGACATAGACGCCAGACGCATTCTTCGGCAGGGGCTTTTTCACGGACTCGGGCAACGTCCCCCCCAGAAAGCTACGGCAGGCGTCCTTCATCGTGGCGTGGACAAAGGCGCGAGCCAACGAATAGCGAAAGCCTTGTTGAGTGTGTTGCGTCCCTAGAATTCCACGACATGCCCCATCCACGAGGAAATGAAACAGAGCGTAATAGAGGGCCGACACCGCTCGCCGGAGATTGGCCTGCTTGGGTTTCCCTCTGGTGTCGATGATCGCCAGTGTGCGAGCTTGCTTCAGGAGATCCTTGTACAACGATCACTCCCCTCGTCTTCTTCATCGTCCTCATCGTCTACTAATTCGCTGGGCTTGACGATGATGATATATGGGAAGAGGGAGATTCCATGTTGCCGCAAACTCTCCCGGATCACGAATTTCATTTCACCAATATCGTGTCCGTTTAACTGACCGATGTCAGTTGATTCTTCGATCACGGCTGTGATTCTGAGGGCTGGCTCGCCGTCCGTTTCTTCATCGTCTGCCGGGATCAATTGAATCACCCGGGGACTGGCGGGCAACTTCAACTTGCTCAAGTCGAGGGCCTCGTGGATTTCGGCGGTCACTGGCATGGTCTTGCTCCGGTGGGTTTGAACCTGCGACCTGATTCTACTCCATTGGCTAGGCTTGCGAATCCTCAATCCTGGAATTCGCGGCCCCAGCCCCCACTGGGGGCTTCCCAGCGGAACCGGCTCGTCACGAGAACACTCGCCGGGTGTGGATCAACACGCATTGATATACAATCGCAGCCAGTCATGGCACTCCCACTCTTCGAGCGAGTCGCGAACGTGTGGACCGGATGTTCCCCATCATCGACTTCGGCACTCCGTGGACGGGCGAGGTACGCCTCTGTCTTCGGACTGCTGCTGGTTCTCTTCACACGGTCCTGGGTGGCGGCGGACCTTCCGAAGGCAGCGGTCGCGGAGGTGGACTTCACCCGCGACATCCAACCGGTATTCCAGCGCTCCTGCTGGAAGTGTCATGGGCCGGAGAAACAGCGCAGCGGGTTTCGTCTCGATCAGCTCAGCGCGGCTCTGCAAGGTGGTGAACTCGGTCTGGCGATCATTCCGGGCAACAGTGCCGAGAGCCCGCTGATCCGCATGGTGGCGGGTCTGGAAGAGGGACTCAACATGCCGCCCGAGGGGGACCGGCTCTCGCCCGAAGAGATCGGGAAGCTGAGGCGGTGGATTGATGAGGGGGCGAAGTGGCCAGCGGACTCCGGTGACACCCACGCCGATCCGACCGACTGGTGGTCGCTGCGCCCGCTCGCGGCTCTCCCGGTTCCCACCACGCCGGGGAGACCGCCTGCGTGGAGCATCAATCCCATTGATGCCTTCGTCTTCGCTAAGCTCGCCGAGGCTCAACTGGCACCGACTCCACAGGCCGACCGCCGCACGCTGATCCGCCGCGTGTACTATGACCTGATCGGGTTGCCACCGACTCCCGATGAGGTGCAGGCGTTCGTCAGCGACACGCACCCTCAAGCCTACGAACAGCTGATCAACCGGTTACTCAAATCGCCTCAATACGGGGAGCGCTGGGCGCGGCACTGGCTCGATCTGGTTCACTTTGCCGAGACGCATGGAAACGACCAGGACCGCCCGCGCGAGAACGCCTGGCCCTACCGCGACTATGTGATTGAGGCGTTCAATTCCGACAAACCCTATGCCAGGTTCGTCGAGGAACAGATCGCCACCGATGCCCTCTTCCCCGATCATCCGGAACTCACCCCGGCCCTCGGACTCCTCGCCGCCGGACCGTGGGATGAGAGCACGCTGCGTGACATCCGCGAGGACACGCTCGACCGCCAGATTGGGCGGTATCTCGACCGCGACGACATCGTCACCACTGTGATGTCGACATTCACCAGCTCGACCGTCCACTGTGCCCGCTGCCACAATCACAAGTTCGACCCGATCACGCAGGCCGACTACTACGCCCTGCAAGCGGTCTTCGCCGGAACCGAAAAGGCCGACAAGGTGTTCGACGCCGACCCCGCGATGCTCGCTCGCCGCCTCGCCTTGGAGAAGCAACTCCAAGCGATCGCCGCGCGCGACCGGAACGTCATCGGCGCGTTGTGGAACGCCGAGTCCCGCGCGGCGTACGCTCAGTGGGAGGAGGGGCTGCGGGCCTCGGAGCAGTACTGGACGATCCTCATCCCGAGTGAGGTCTCCGCAGCCAGTGGGACCGTGCTCGTCCTGCAACCCGACCAGTCGCTGCTGGCCACTGGCGAGCGTCCGGAGAAAGAGGTCTACACGGTCGGGGCCTTGCTCCCGGCGGGCGATTGGACGGCTCTGCGGTTGGAAGTTCTCTCCGATGAGTCCCTGCCAATGCAGGGACCGGGGCGGCAGGAAAACGGCAATCTGCACCTCAGCGAGATCCGCGTCGAACTCTCCGCCGACGGTCAGTCGATCTCGTACAAACCCGTCGAACTCGGCCACCCCACCGCCGACTTCGACCAGGCCGGATGGGGCATCACCCGCGCCCTCGACGGCGATCCGGCCACAGCCTGGGGCATCCATCCCCAGGTCGGCCAACCGCACCTCGCGGTGTTTGAACTCAAGACTCCGGTGATGGTGCAGGACAGATCGCGCGTGCGAGTCACGCTCGAACAACTGCATGGAGGTCATCACACGATCGGGCGGATGCGGTTGTCGGTGTCGCGTCAACCGGCCCCGGTGCGAGCGACGCCGGTGCCGACCGCATTGGCCGGACCGCTGTCGAAGCCTGCCAGCGAGCGGACTTCGCAGGAGACGGAGGATCTCGAACTGAGTTACTGGAAGGAGCGCACGACTCGCGAACTCGCCTCGCTGCCGCCACCGCGGCGCGTCTTCGCGGGCACCTGCGACTTCCCCCAGGACGCGGGTCACGTATCGATCGGTCGCCCGCGCGAGGTGCAGATCCTGCGACGCGGCGAGATCTCACAACCGCTCGGTGAGGCGCTCCCCGGCACGCTCCAGTGCATCGTTGGTCTCGAATCCAGATTCGCACTCCCGCACCCGGAACAGGAGGCCACCCGCCGCGCCGCTCTCGCTCACTGGATCACCGACACAAAGAACCCGCTTACTTGGCGGTCGATCGTCAACCGCGTCTGGCACCATCACTTCGGTCAGGGGATCGTCGACACGCCCAACGACTTCGGCCGCATGGGGAGCCAACCCTCGCACCCCGAACTCCTCGACTGGCTGGCGGTCCATTTCCGTGACAGCGGCGGGTCACTCAAACAACTTCACAAGCTGATCCTGACCAGTGCCACGTACCGCCAAGCGGTCACTCACAATCCCGCCGCAGCGACGGTCGACGGGAGTAACCGTCTGCTGTGGCGAGGTCAGCGGCACCGGCTCGATGCGGAGGTGATTCGCGACTCGCTGCTGGTTCTGAATGGTCGGCTCGACCTGACGATGGGCGGTCCGTCGGTCAAGCAGTTCGTGATGACACCGGGAATCCATGTCACGCCGAACATCGATTACAAGTCGTTCCCACTCGACGACCCGGCCAACTCGCGGCGGTCGATCTATCGGTTCCTGTTTCGCACACTCCCCGACCCGTTTATGGACGCCCTCGACTGCCCCGCCGGGGATCAACTGACCCCGGTCCGCAGTGAGTCGGTGACCTCGCTGCAAGCCCTGGCGCTGCTCAACAACCCGTTCGTGATCCGCCAGTGCGAACACCTCGCGAACCGCATCACCAGCGACCCCCAGCTGGCCCCGCAGCCGATCGAGTCGCTGTTCCGCCTGGCACTACAACGCGAACCCTCCCCCGAAGAACGGACCAAGCTGCAAGCCTACGTCGAGCGCCATGGGCTGGCTAACGTCTGCCGGTTGATCGTCAACAGCAATGAGTTTTTGTTTGTGGAGTGAGGGCCGCGAGAACGCGAGTATTCCTCGGTCCCAAGCTCCGCTTTGGACCGCATATCCTCGAAGCTCTGCTTAGCCGCCTGCCAGACCACTTGGTTCGAGAACACCGGCACGCTCCGCTTCGAAGACTTCGCGTCGCGGCTAAACGGGCGGGTGGCAATGTGGTGTTCTACTTCCACTCGAACAACAAACCCGAGAGGCGTTCGTAGGCTTCGATGTACTTCGAGCGCGTCTGCGTCACGACCTCAGCGGGGAGGGCTGGCGGTGGCGAGTTCTTGTCCCAAGTGGTCGACTCCAGCCAGTCGCGGACGAACTGCTTGTCGAACGAGGGCTGGCTCTGGCCGGGGTGGTAGTGGTCCATCGGCCAGAACCGTGAGCTGTCGGGGGTCAGGACTTCGTCGATCAGGATGATCTCGTCACCGATGACGCCGAATTCGAACTTGGTGTCAGCGATGAGGATGCCTTTCGAGCGGGCGTGCTCGGAGCCTCGGCGGTAGATTTCGAGGCTGCGGTCGCGAAGGTTCGTGGCGGTCTCGTGGCCGACGATGTCGCACATGCGGGCGAACGGAATGTTCTCGTCGTGGCCTTCTTCGGCTTTCGTAGCCGGGGTGAAGATCGGCTCGGGGAGGCGGCTGCATTCGACGAGCCCGGCGGGGAGCGGGATGCCGCAGACCTCACCGGTTTGGCGATACTCCTTCCATCCGGAGCCTGCGAGATACCCGCGCACGACGCACTCGATCGGGACCACGCTCGACTTGCGGACGACCATACTCCGGCCTCGCAACGGCTCGGGATCAACTCCGCGCGGGAGCGGTACAGCGGTCGGGTCCATGCTCAGCAGATGATGCGGCACGCCGAGGTGGGCAAACCAGAACTCACTGATCTGGGTGAGCACCCGGCCCTTGTCCGGGATGCCCGTCGGCAACACCCAGTCAAACGCACTGATCCGGTCCGACGCGACCAAGAGCAGCCGGTCGCCGAAGTCGTAGACATCGCGGACCTTGCCCCGCCGAACGGGGATGCCGGGGAGGTCGGATTGCAGGAGCGGAGTGCGGGGCATGGGGGAACCTTTAGGCGAGCGGTGGGCGTCAGCCCTCCGAGTCTGCGGACGTCGAAGGGACTCGGAGGGC